>NZ_JBMGJV010000045.1:0-30527 GCF_051025295.1 Candidatus Dedyshia acidiphila
TCCCGAAGGGACGCGGCATCAGCGTGATTGCGCAATTCCTCAACCTGAACAACGAGGTATTTGGTTTCTACAATGGGAGCGAGAAGTATCCGATCCAGCGTGAGTACTACGCGCCCACCTACAGCTTCGGCCTGCGCTGGACGCAGCGCGCGGAGCAGGGATCGGTCTTCCACCAGTAATCGACGTCTCTCCTCTGCAGTGAATGAAAGGGCCTGCCTCCTGGCCGGGGGCAGGCCCTCTTTTTCTTTGCGAGAGAGAAGGGAATTACCAGCGCAGCAGTACGAGCTGACCACAAAAGCCGGGTCCGAGCGCTGCCAGCACGCCCCAGGTGCCCGGGGCTGGGCGATTCTTCATGAGCACGTCTTCAAGCACCAGCAGCACGGATGCGGAGGACAGATTGCCGACCTCGCGCAGGCTGTCCCACGACGCGGCGCAGGTCTCGCGCTCCAACCCGAGTGAGCCGGCCATCGCCTCCAGCACCTTCGGCCCGCCGGTATGTAGCACCCAGCTCCCGATATCGGCACGCGAGAGCCCGTTGCGCGCCAGCAGGGCATCGACGTCGTGCGGCAGATGCTCACGAATGATGCGCGGCACCTCCGGCGACAGCACGATCCGGAAGCCCTCCTCCGAGATATCCCACCCCATCGCGTCCTCAGTATTGGGGTAGAAACTCGAAGCCGTGTCCACGATCGAGACGCCTTCCGTCTGAAGCGGCACAGCGTCGCCTGCCACCACAACCGCAGCAGCGCCGTCGCCGAACAGGCCGGAGGCGATCAGGTTCGCGATCGAGAGGTCGCCACGCTGCCAGGTGAGCGAGCAGAGCTCGACGGAGAGAAGCACGGCCACGCGGTCCGGGTAGGCACGCACATAGTCCGCAGCCTGGGCGATGCCCGAGGCGCCGGCGACGCAGCCAAGTCCGAAGATGGGCGTGCGCCGGATGTCTGAGCGCAGGCCCATCACGTTCGTGAGGTGCGCATCGAGCGACGGGCTGGCAATGCCGGTGACGGACACGGTGAGCAGTGCGGCAATCTGGTCGCGGGTCATGCCGGCGCGTTCGAGTGCGCTTGCGATGGCGGCCTCGCCCAGGCGCTCTGCATGCTCCAGCCATACCCGGTTGGCATCGCCCCAGCGTGTCAGCTCGTCATACTTATCCAGCGGCAGCACGAAGTGACGTGTGCTGACGCCAACGCGATGATGAAAGCGTGCAAGCAGTTCAGGATTGTCGAGGCGATCCTGCCAATGCCGTGCGAGTGCTGTGAAGATCTCCTGCTGGGTAAATTGATACGGCGGCAATGCGCGCGCCACACTGGCAATCTTCATAGACCTCGACGGGGAGCGGGATTGCCCAGCGGGCTCGCTGCCCACTGAGTCTGCCGCGAAAAGTTTGTCGTCTCACTGTGCCAGCTTTGTGCCGGAAGTGCCAACCGGCCGGCTGCGATCCAGTGAAACTGGAGTTCAGACGTATTCCGGCCCAATCGGTTACTGTTCGAAAGTCATGATGCAACGCTTTGTCGAAGAGGAGTGGCTGGACTTTGACCAGGGCACGACCGCGGAGATCGACGCCGCGCTTCGCTCGGTCGAGCACGTCAATCGCCGCTACGGCGGTGTACGGCTGCATGCGCGGCTGCTGCGCCGGGCGCTGCGAGACGTTTCCGGACGTCCTCACATCCTCGAAGTGGCGAGCGGACGTGGCTACGTTCTCGAGCAGGCCCTGGCCCTCGCGTCGGTGGATGCGGAGGTGACCCTGCTCGACCGCAGCGAGAAACACCTCCCGCAACAGGAGACCTGGCCCGGGCTCTCCACGGAACTGCGCCTGGTCTGCGGCGACGCGCTCGCCCTGCCGCTGCCGGACAAGAGCGTCGACGTGGTCACCTGCTGCCTCTTCCTGCATCACCTTGAGCCCCGGCAGGTGATGCGCTTGTTTGCGGAGGCCACGCGTATCGCGCGCGTCGCGTTCGTCGTCAACGACCTGGAGCGCACACGTCCGCACCTCTGGCTGGCGCGCCTGCATGCGCTGCGCGACCCAAGCCGCATCTCCACGCACGATGGCCCTGTCTCGGTGCGTCGCGCCTACACGCGGCGAGAGCTGGGCCGCATGCTCGCCAACACGGGCCTGCGCTACGAGCTGGAGCGCGCCTTCCTCTATCGGATGGGCGCCATCCTGTGGTGCCAGTAGAGCCCGCTACTGAGCACCACGTTTGCGCTGCCTTGTCTATGCCCCGTTTGGGTCATAGTGAGGTGTACCCCTAAATCCGATACTGAGCCGGCTCCATCTGCCAGTTCAGCCAGCTTTGCCCGGGTTTCATTCGCCGGCGATCGTGTGCGCTTCCTGTCTGCAGTGCCGAGCCACTTCAAGTGCGCCGTACGCTACAACCCGCACCGGCCCGGGGAGAAGCCTTGCCACACCTGTCACTTTCTTCGGGTCTCCCAGCCGTCCTGCCCAGGCGGAAGCAGCCGATTCGACTGGTCGCCGCGGCTCTGTTGCTGGTCGTCGGTCTCTCCGGAATCGCCGGCTGCGGCACCAGCAATCCCGCCTCGGTGCTCTCGGACGTTGGTGAGGGCGGCAGCCTCGCCGTCGTGCCACTTGGATACGACGCGGCTACGCCCGCGCGGTGGGTGATCTTCTTTCATGGCACCGGCGGCAGCGCCGCGGACATCCAAAAGGGCCCCTACGCGGACATCCTGCACCAGCTCATCGCTGCGCATTACGTCGTGCTGTCGATGAACTATACGGATCGGAACTGCTACGGCAACCAGCAGTGCACCACAGACGTGACCGATCTCGTCGCTCACTACCGAGGCATCCTGAACCTCGACGCCCAGCCGTTCCTGATGGCGGATTCATCGGGCGGCCTGACTGCCCTGAACGCCGTGGCTGCGGGCGCGGTGCACCCCCGGGCGATGGTCGGTTGGTGCGTCAACACCAGCCTGAGCTGGGCCTATCTGTCCGGCAACGCAGACCGGCTGATCGACAAGGCGTACGACATCTCGGACCAGCTCTCATACGCGGCCGCGACAAGCGGTCACGATCCGCTGCTCAATGCCGGGTCCGTCTTCTCCAGGGTGCCCACCGAGCTGTGGAGCAGCTATGACGACGGCGTTGTGCGACGTGCCGAGAACACGGATGCCTTCGCCGCCCTGGTGAACGCGTCCACGGGCAGCGTGGTGGTCCATACGTCGAGTGGCAATCACAACGACCAGTCCAATTTCCACGGGGATCGGGTCGTGGCGTTCTTCAACCAGCACTAGAACTAGCTGGCCGCAAGCTGAACCGGAAAAACAGCTACCGGATCGTGTAAGCCTTCACGGCGATGCTGCTGGGACTCGATCCCAGGGGCAGGAAGGTGAGCAGTGCCCGCGAGCGCGTCCGCACCACGGCCAAGTCGTTCGATTGCGAGTCGACCACGAGCAGCAGGTGTTCCGCCTGCGAAAGTACCAGCGCGTCTGGACCCTCGCCGACATGCACGCTGCCCAGAAGGCGGCCGTCGTCAATGCCGTAGAGCCCGACCATGCCGCCGCCGAAGTCCGAGACCCAGAGCATGGCATTGTCGCGCGTGACCACCCCCTGCGAGGGATGCGTGCCGATGTTGTAGGTTCCGCCGACCTCGTCGTTGCCGGTGGCGACTTCAGAGATCGAGCCACCGTCGAAGTTGGTCACGAAGACCTCGCCGCCATCCGGCTTGAGCACGCAGCGGATCGGGGTTTTGCCCACATCGAGCAGTGAGAGCACGCGATCCGGCCTCGCCTTCAAGTCGTTGCTGGCCGGGCGAGCGAGCCCGATCACCATCACCTGGTGACCGCCCGAGCAGGCGACCAGCGCCTTGGTGGCGTCGGGCAGAATGGCGATATCCGTTGCGCCCGGGCACCCCGGAAAGAAGGCGCGCACACGGCGCTGCTCTGGGTCCACGATGCTGACGCTGCCGCTCTGGCGGTTGCTGACGACCACTGCGGAGCCGTCTGGAGCCAGCCGGGCCAGTCCTGGGCCTTCGCCCACGCCGATGGTGGCTACGATGCGTCGCTCCTCCAGATCCAGCACGGAAAGCGTGTTCGCGCCCGAGTTCGCGACGTACGCCGTGCGCCCGTTTGGCGCGACGTCGATCGCGTACGGCGTGCGGCCGACCTGGATCGTACCGCTCACCTGGTTCGACAGAGCGTCGATGACGCTGACTGTGCCGCTGTCCGCGTTGACTGCGTAGGTTTCGTTTCGGACCGGGTTTGCCGTGATGCCGACAGGCCGCTTGCCGACCGCGAGCACACGGTCCTGCCGCAGGTGCACCAGGTCGAGCACGGTTACCGTGTTGCTGCCGCTGTTGGTGACGTACGCGAACTCGCGGTAGGTGTTCGGGTACTCGGGGAAATCGTGCTTGCGGCAGCCGCTCAGGGTGATGAGCAGCAGGGCAGAGACAGCAAGCGCGAGGCTTCGTGGGCCTCGCGCCAGGCGCAGCAGGTGTTCAGCGGCCGACAGGGGAGGTGGTCCCTTCGTGCGCTGCCACTTCGATCCCGCGGGGAATGCGCCGGTGGACGACCTCGGCAATCTGCGAGCACTCGGTCATGAGCTGTTCGAACTGCTCCGGGTAGAGCGATTGCGCGCCATCGGAGAGTGCGCGGTCGGGCGCGTGGTGCACCTCGACGATCAGGCCATCGCAGCCGACCGCCACTGCCGCGCGTGCCAGTGGCAGCACCTGGTCGCGCTTGCCCGTACCGTGGCTCGGGTCAACGACGATCGGCAGATGGCTGACCCGCTGCACCGCCGGAACGATGCTCAGGTCCAGCGTGTTGCGCGTGTGATCGGTGAAGGTGCGGATGCCGCGCTCGCAGAGGGCGACCTGGTAGTTGCCCTCGCTCATGATGTACTCGGCGGCCATCAGCAGCTCTTCGAGCGTGGCGGAGAGTCCGCGCTTCAGCAGCACTGGCAGCCGCGAGCGGCCGGCACGCTTCAGCAGCGAGTAGTTCTGCATGTTGCGCGCGCCGATCTGGATCATGTCGGCGTACTCCTCGACCAGCTCCATGGACTCGCTGTCGATCGCCTCGGTCACGATCCGCAGTCCGTAGCGCTCGCGGATCTCGGCCATGATCTGCAGCCCCGCTTCACCCATGCCCTGGAAAGCATACGGCGACGTGCGCGGCTTATAGGCGCCGCCGCGCAGGAACTGGGCACCGGCGTGGGCAACCTGCTCGGCCACCGCGAACGCCTGTTCCCGGCTCTCGATTGAGCAGGGGCCGGCGATGACGGCGAGATCCCGGCCACCGATCGTGGCGTTGGTGCCGGGGAAGCGGATGACCGTGTCCTCTTCCTTCACGTCACGGCTGACCAGCTTGTAGGGCTTGGAGACTTTGATGACCTCGGCGACGCCGGACATCTCGGCCAGCGCATCCTGCTCCACCGCGCCCTGGTTGCCGGTGATGCCGATGGCGGTGCGCTGCGCTCCGGGCATGGAGTGCGGGCGATAGCCGAGCGACTCGATGCGCTCACAGACCGCCTGGACCTCTTCAGCGGTGGCGTGCGGCTTCATGACGACGAGCATGGACGCGATCCTCTCTGGAAACCTTAAGTGTAACGGGGGTCATTGCCGAGCGGCAATGGAGAGGGTTTCGCCGGGTGGAGGAGCGATGGTGCGGGGTGGCAGCAAAAAGGAAGGCCACCCGCCGGTGGCCCTCTGGGAGGCTAGTCGAGATGAGGGCCTTCGGTCTTCGCCGTTCGGCCAACAGGCGCTGCTCTTGAGGGGCTGCTCCTGACAAAAGCATCATGCGGCTGGTCGCTTCGCCAGAGGTATCCCTCTTTTCGAGACAGATTCTCCCCCGAAGGTGGGATCATCTTCTGCCTACCCGGCGGGATAGAGGCAAACAGTTGCGTACGGCCGAAACCTGCGAAGGCACCAGTGCGTCTTGTGAGGCATGCGGGTCAGGATTCCCCGAGAATTCGCCCCGCCGATGAGTACCCTCCTCGGACAACGAAGCGTGCCTCGCGGTGAGACCGCTTCGTTGCTTTTTGCGTGGCCGGGAGGTGCTAGCGCAGGCGGGTGCTGGCGCGCTTCTCACGCTGCCACTTCACGGCCAGACGGCCCAGGTAGCCCAGTTGCAAGGTCCAGGTGAGCACGTAGGCGAGGATCAGGTGGCGGTGAGCCATCAGTCGTTCTCCTTCCACGGCGCGGCTTCCATGCTGGCTTCCAGCGCCATCAGCGCTTCGTCCTGCTCACGCAGTTGCCGCCGCCGCTCGATCGCGTAGCGCAGCCCCAGGATCAGCAGCCCCCATGCCAGCCACGCGGCCAGGTTCCACCAGACGGCCGGCCACATGCTCGGGTCGAGCCCGGAGTTCTGATCGCCGCCAATCACCGGCGATGGATGCTGGGTGCGCCACCAGCGGGTCGAGAAGTAAACGATTGGCACATCGGCGTAGCCGAAGATGGCGACCACCGCGGCGAGTGTCTGCATCTGCGGACCAGCCGCGAGCCGGCGCAGCAGCAGGTAGGAGCAGTAGATGAGCCACATCACCAGCGTGCTGGTGAGCCGCGCATCCCACGTCCACCAGATGCCCCACACGGGACGCGCCCAGAGCGGCCCCTGCAGCAGCACAGCCGTGCAGAAGATCACACCCACTTCGGCCGCGGACACCGCCACTGCGTCCGCGGTGAGCGCGCGCAGCGGCTGGCGATGGCGATAGACGAGATAGACGACCGACGCGACGAAGCTGATGAAGAAGAACAGAAACGTCATCATCGCGGACGGGAAGTGGTAGTAGAAGATCCGCTGGATGTTGCCCATCGTGGCCTCGGTGGGCGCCACGTACATCGCCTGGTAGAACGCCTCGGCCAGAAGCGCGAGCGTGCCGACCAGCCAGACCCATCGGAACCACTTCATCTCCGTCTCCCTGCTGTCAGCTCCAGTTTATCGCGCTCCGGCGGGGCCGGCAGCATCTATCAGGAGCAGTAGCTCGCCTCGGTTTTGACGAGAGCCGCAGTCTGGAGCGCTTGCCCATGTATGTCCGTCTGATCCTTGGCGTCGCCCTGGTGCTGATGGCCGCCCTGGGCCCCTACTTCGGTGTCCCACGCGTGGTGCCGCACCAGGGCGCTGCCCGATCGCCCGACGGTCCGCCCGACCAGCGGGCGCATGCACGCGCCGCCACCGTGCTGGTGCTGCGCGTGGGCGCTGCCGTGCTCGGAGCCATTCTGATTGTGCTCAGTTGCTCTCAGCTTCTGCAGGGTCACGGCTCACTGCGTCCCCAGGACACGCATCCTGCAGCAGCGCATTAGCCACTGTCCGCTGTAGCAAATCCAGCACTGCACGCAAATGTTGGGGCATCCTAAAAGCATGCTTGCCCTCATCAGCGTGCTGTTTGCTGTAGCCGCCCTGTTTGGGTGGTGCAGTGCACGCGTCCTGAAGCTGCCGAACACGATCGGCACCATGCTGTTGAGCGCGATCAGCTCGATCGTGCTGCTGCTGCTGGCGCGGGTGTGGCCGGCCCCGCATGACTGGGCTGTCGGCCTGCTGCACCACATCAGCTTCGAGCGACTCATCCTCCACGGCATGCTGTCACTGCTGCTGTTTGCGGGCGGCTTCCTGCTCGACCTCGATGGCCTGCGGCAGCACCGCTTCACCGTCGGCATGCTCGCGATCTTCGCCACGCTGCTGTCGATCGCCGGTGTCAGCGGCGCGACCTTCTACACAGCACGCGTATTCGGGTATCACCCGGCGCTGCTCGAGTGCATGATCTTCGGCGCGCTGATCTCGCCCACCGATCCCATCGCCGTCATCGAGATGCTGCGGCGTGTGCATGCGCCGCGATCGCTTGAGTCCGAGCTGGCCGGCGAGTCGCTGTTCAACGACGGTATCGGCGCCGTCATCTTCATTGCATTGGTGCAGGCTGCCCAAGGAGGCCACGCGCTGTCGTTGCCCAAAGTCATGGGCTCGATGCTGCTCACCTCCGGAGGCGGCATCCTGCTGGGCATCGCGCTCGCGATCCCGGTCGCTTACCTGATGCGCACCGTGCAAAGCGAGCCGATCGATCTGCTGCTCAGCCTCGGGCTGGCGCTGGGTGGGTATGCGCTGGCCGACCATCTTGGCATCTCGGCGCCGCTTGAGGCCGTCACTGCCGCACTGGTGCTCCGCATCTTCATCGAAGGCGTGCCGCTCGAGCGCGTCGCGCACAAGGACCTTCACCACTTCTGGACCAATCTCGATCACATCCAGAATGCGATTCTGTTTGTCCTGCTTGGCTGCGGATTTCTGGTGGTGTCGTTCCAGCGCCAGAGTGTGCTGTTCGGCTTGAGCGAGATCGTGCTGGTCAACGTTGCGCGCGCGGTCGCGGTGGGGCTGGTGCTGCTGGTGTTGCGCTGGCTCCGGCCGCAGCAGACGAACTCGCTGACCCTGCTGACCTGGGGCGGGCTGCGCGGCGGCCTCTGCATTGCGCTCGCGCTCTCCGTGCCGCCGAACGTGGGCCAGGGCTGGATCCTGACTGCGACCTACGTCATCGTCGTCTTCTCGGTGCTGGTGCAGGGGACAACCATCCGCTACTGGCTTAACCGCAGCCGTCGTAAGGCAGCGAGCGAAGTGGCTGTGTCGGCCTGAGCCCTTACTCCGCGTACAGCACAGTCTCGAACAGCAAGAGGCTGAGCACGGTAAAGATCACGTCATAGCCGGCCAGCAGCCTGATCCAGAGCCCGGGGTCGCTCTCGCCTGTCAGCACATCGGAGGCAGCGAGCACCAGCGCGAGAAGTGCCGGCAGAAAGATCGGAAACAGCAGCAATGGCAGCAGCAGTTCGCGCGAGCGCGTGCGCAGCGAAAGCGCCGCGTAGAAGACGCCATTCGCGATGAGCGCCCAGGTGCCCAGCGGCAGGATGACGAGGAAGAGCCACGCATTGCCGAGCGGGTGCAGGTTGTAGAAGATCGCGAACACTGGCGCGAGGATCACTTCTACTGCGACCACATAGAGGAAGTTAGCCAGCACCTTCGCCAGGTAGAGCGCGCTCGGCGGCGATGGCGCCATGCGCTGGGCATCGAGCACCGCGTTGCGCAGCTCGCGCGCCCACGCCTGGTTCAGTGCCTGCACCGCGGCAAACAGCACCGCCACACACAGCACCCCTCCGGCGATCTGTCGCGAACTCTCGCGTGTTGGGTCGAACGCCAGCGAGAAGAGCACGACGACGAGCAGCGCGTAGAAGAGCATCGATTGCAGCGCGTCCTTCGAACGCCACTCGATGCGCAGGTCCTTCGCGAGATGTGCCCGCAATGCGGCGAGCGTCACGCGCGCTCTCCGCTGCTTTTGGTGAGGTCTGCGATTTGCGCCCCTGTCGCGCGCAGATAGTCCGCTGGTGCGAGCACGATCTGTAGTCCGCGCTGACCTGCAGACACAGAGATCCTGTCGAAGAGTTCGATGGTCTCATCCGCGAAGGCTGGGTAAGGCTTCTTCGCGCCGAGCACCGTGACACCGCCGCGGATGTACCCGGTCAGCGGCTGGACTTCCTTGAGCGGCGCCATCTCTGCCTTGCGCGTACCCGCAGCGCGCGCCAGTTTCTTGAAGTCCAGCTCTGCATCGCCCGGCACCACAGCGAAGACGTAGCTGTCCGTGCCCACGGCGCAGAGCAGCGTTTTGAAGACCTGCTCTGGTGGCATGCCGATCTTCGCGGCGACCGTGGTCGCACGCAGATCGTCAGGGGCGACCTCGTACTCCTGGAGCGTATAGGCGATGCCGAGACCATCGAGAATGCGCGCCGCGTTGGTCTTCATGCGGCTCCCGCACGGGGGAGGGAAACGAGGCTGCCGTGCTCGAGTGTGAGGGTGACATCGGCGAGCGGCTCGGCCAGTTCGCGCTGATGCGTGGTCAGCACGATGGTGCGGCCCTGGTTGCGCAGATTGGCCAACAGGTCCTGCATGCGCAGTGCGCTGGTGCGATCCACATTCGAGAACGGCTCATCGAGCAGAACCAGGTCAGGCTGCGAGAGCAGTACGCGAGCGAGCGAAGTGCGCTGCCGCATGCCCTGCGAGTACTGCGCGACCGGACGCGTGAGCGCCGGATCGAGGCCAACCATCAGCAGTGCCGCATCGATGCTGAGGCAGCGAGCGCCTTCCATCAGCGCTGCCGTGTAGGCGAGATTCTCGCGTGCGGTCAACTCGTCATAGAGCATGGACGCATGGCTCATGTAGCCAATGCGCCCGCGCACCGCAACAGGCTCTTCACCCAGCACGCGCACCGTGCCGAGCGTAGGCCGCAACAGGCCGGCGAGCACGCGCAGCAGCGTCGATTTGCCCGCGCCGTTCTCCCCCAGCAGAACGTAACTGCGGCTGTTTTCGAGATCGAGAGTGACGTGACGCAGCGCCGCGAAGCTGCCGTACAGCTTTGAGACATCGCGCAGTGTGGCCAGCGGCGGCATCGAGTGCTCGCAGTATAGCGAGCGCGCACCAGGCCGCTCCGAGCTAGTTGACGACAGGTGCTTCGGGACGGTTGCGCAGGCTCGCTGTCTTGTCCGACGCAGCAGGAGCAGCACCGGGGGCGCCGGGCCTCTGCGCGGGCGCGTACTTCGAGGCGCACTTGGCCTGCAGCTCCGCAGCATGGAAGACGCCGTCATGTCCGAAGGTGCCGATGGCGAGTGCCTGCGCGTTGTCCTTGAAGGTGTCCGGGGGCGGCTCGACGCCAGCGTATTGCACCGGCAGGCGCCGTCCCTGTTCGAGCAGCACGAAGCGCGCATGCGTGCCATCGCGCTCGATCGAACCGGGCTCCACGTTGCCCGCCACACGCAGGTGCCGCGTGTAGGCCTTGTTGCCCATGCCCTGTAGCTCACTGATGGTGACGTAGTAGCTCTTATTCGCCTGGATGCCGCTGACGGCGAGCCATGCGATCACACCCAGCACGACGAGCACGGCGAGGCCGATGCGAAGAGAGGCGGAGCGTGTTGCCGGTGCGCTGCTGGCCATAGGGATCTCTTTCAGGTTAGGTCGCCCCCGGGGCAGCGTCAAGCAGCCTCCCGGGCACTCTCGTGGCAACGTGCGTCGCACGCAAAACGCGCCTTGTCTGCGCCGCTATAATCAGGCCAACGCCTCACGTGCCGTGTGTTCGTCGCGAGGTGAAGTGGAACCTGGGGAGATTGCGAGATGAGTCAACACGGAGTCCCGGATACCTACGCCACGGAGATCCTGAAGCCGCGCGCAGAGTGGATTGAGAAGCGCCGCGCCGAGGTGGAGCGCACCGGCGACCGCAATGTCTCGCAGATGCACTACGCTCGCCTGGGCCGCATCACCGAGGAGATGGAGTACGTCGCGAAGCGCGAGAAGCTTCCGGCTGAGCTGATCCGCACGGAGATCGCGGCGGGCCGACTGATCATCCCCGCGAACATCAACCATCCTGAGCTTGAGCCGATGGCGATCGGCGTGGCATCGCGGTGCAAGATCAACGCCAACATCGGCAACTCCGCCGTGACCTCGAACATTCAGGAAGAGCTGGCGAAGCTGCACACCGCCGTCAGCTTCGGCGCGGATACGGTGATGGACCTCTCGACCGGCGGCAACATTCCGGAGATTCGCGAGGCCATCCTGCGCCACTCGCCGGTGCCGATCGGCACGGTGCCCCTTTACGAAGCACTGAACCGCGTCAAGAAGCTCGAAGACCTGAACATCGATGTGTATCTCGAAGTGATCGAGGAGCAGGCAGAGCAGGGCGTCGACTACTTCACCGTGCATGCCGGCGTGCTGATCCAGTACGTGCCCATGGTGGCCAAGCGCATCACCGGCATCGTCAGCCGCGGCGGCGCCATTCTCGCCCAGTGGATGACGCATCACCATCGGCAGAACTTCCTCTACGAGCACTTCGACCGCATCGTGAAGGTGCTGGCGAAGCACGATGTCAGCTTCTCGCTCGGCGATGGTCTGCGTCCCGGCTGCATCGCGGATGCGAGCGACGAGGCGCAGTTCGCCGAGTTGAAGACGCTTGGCGAGCTGACCAGCAAGGCGTGGCAGAGCGATGTCCAGGTGATGATCGAGGGGCCTGGACACGTGCCGCTCGACAAGATCAAGGAGCAGGTCGACAAGGAAGTCGAGTACTGCTTTGCGGCGCCCTTCTACACACTGGGCCCGCTGGTGACCGACATCGCGCCGGGCTACGACCACATCACGAGCGCGATCGGCGCCGCGATGATCGGCTGGTACGGCGCTTCGATGCTGTGCTACGTCACGCCCAAGGAGCACCTCGGCCTGCCGAACGAGAAGGACGTGAAGGACGGCATGATCGCGTACAGGATCGCCGCGCACGCCGCCGACGTGGCCCGCCATCGGCCCGGCGCGCGTGATCGCGACGACGCCATCAGCTACGCGCGCTACACCTTCGACTGGGAGAAGCAGTTCGCGCTCTCACTCGATCCGGAGACAGCGCGCTCCATGCACGATGAGACGCTGCCCGACGACTACTACAAGGAGGCCGCATTCTGCTCGATGTGCGGACCGAAGTTCTGCTCCATGAACTGGTCGAGCAAAGTGGATGCCTTCAACCGCGACGTGCATGGTCTTGAGAAGAAGGACCTGACGGAGCTGGTGACGCTGCAGTCGCAACTCGTCACCAGAAATTAATTGAACTCGCATCCGAGACTGCGAACGCCACGCATCCGTGCTGGTGTAAACGACAGTCATCTCGCGTGCAGCAGGCCGGGAGGCCGTTCCGGCCGCAGCTCCCTATAATCAAAGTATTGGGACGATGGTGGTACCGTCGTCTCGAGACACGCGGCACAATTCGCGTTCTGCATCAGAACTGAACGAGAGGGCAGCAGCGTGCCGGGAGAGTTCACAACAGAGCTGGAGGGAAGGTCTGAGCCGCTTCTGGGGCCCGACCTGGGCAGCCCTGAGGCGCAGGATAGCGCCGCCGCGGCAGCACATTCCGACCACCAGCGCCGCAAGCTCGAACTCAAAGCGATCAACGGCTCGGTCTTCGTCGGCATCACCACGGCGGGCAGCATCCTGCTGCGCCTTGCCAACAGCCTGATCTTTGCGCGGCTGTTTACCCCGGAGTACTTCGGCCTGCTCGCGCTAGTCACCAGCATCCTGGTCGGCCTCTATCTGTTCTCGCACCTCGGGCTGCAGGAAAACGTCATTCAGAACCCGCGCGGCGACGACCCCGCATTCCTGAATACCGCCTGGACGATCGAGTACATTCGCGGCTTCGGCATCTTCTTCTTCTGTCTCCTGCTGGCCTGGCCCGCCTCCCGCTTCTACCATGAGCCCCGCATCTTCCCGGTGCTGATCCTGATCGGGTTCGCGGCAGTCATCGGCGCTCATTCCTCGCCGGTTCTGCTGCGGATGGCGCGCCACCTTGAGGTGCGGGAACTGACGCTGCTTGAACTGTTCACGCAGTTCGTCATCTTTCTCGCGACCGTCAGCTGGGCCCTCATCAGCCCCACCATCTGGGCTCTGGTCGGTGGCCGTCTCATCGGCGAAGTCGTCCGCTGTGCCTGCACCTACTGGTTCAAGCCGCACCTGCGCCCTCACTTCCAGTGGGATAAGGAGTCGATCCGCGCCATCGTTGGCTTCGGCAAGTGGATCCTGCTTGGCACCGCGATCACCTTTCTCGCCTCGCAGTCCGACCGCCTCATCCTCGGCAAGCTCATCTCGCTTACGCTGCTCGGCCTGTACGGCGTGGCGTATGGCATGTCCGAGCTGCCGCGTCAGGTGATCATGCAGTTCTGCAGCAAGGTCGGCTTTCCATTCCTGGCCAAGTTCCAGGAGCTGCCCCGTCCGGAGTTTCGCCGCATGTATCTCAAATATCGCGGCATGGTTCTGGCAGGCGGTGCCGTGCTGCTCGCGGTGGATGTCTGCATCGCGGACATCTTCATCCGCCACGTCTACCCGGTCCGTTATCACGGCGCCTGCTGGATGATCGGCATCCTCGGCGTCGGGCTGTGGCACACCCTGCTTTACAGCACTATCAGCCCCGCCATCTTTGCGCTGCACCGCTCGCACTACAACGCCTTTGCCCAGGCGGTGTACTGCACGACGCTGTTTCTCACGCTGCCGTGGGGCTTCCACCACTACGGCATGCTGGGCGCCGTAATCGCTGCCGCCGCTGCCGATCTGCCCATGTACTTCTGCTTCCAGTACGCCGCCATTCGCGAGGGCATCAACACCATGTGGCAGGATGCCCTCCTGACCGGCGTCTTTGTCGCGGCACTGTTCGCAGCGCTCTTCGTGCGCCACTCGCTCGGCCTCAGCTCACCTTTTCCATCGCACCTGATGTAGCCGCCGGCTACTGCCCGGCCGCCTGCTTCAGATCGCTGCTCGCCCGCTCAATCGCCGCCGTCAGCGCATCGAGTCCGCGCTGCGCACGCTCGCGATCCTTCGCATCGATCGCCTCGTTCACCCCGGGAATAACAACCGCCGCATAGCCCGTGTACTCGCCGGGCGCGTACACGGTGTGGCGGAACCACGCGCGGCCCGGAAGGCCTTGCGGGTCCAGCAGATCATCTTCCACCTTGCGCAGCGTCGCATTCAGCGTCGTCGCGTCGCCGGTTGCGGACTTCTGACGCTGCATCGCCGCTTCGGCCTGCGTCCGCATGCCAGCCGCAGCCGCGTCGGCCTTTGCGAAGTTCAGCGCCAGCCCTGCCTTCTTCGCGCTGGCATTGGCCTCCTTCAGATAGCCGGCAATCTCCTGCGCGTACGTGACGTAGTCATACGGCAAGACATCGGTATCGGCCATGTGCAGTGCTTCGAGCCCGAAGATGCGCGCCTGCTGCTGCTCATAGACAAAGGTCGGATCCGCAAAATGTGTGAACCACGCGTAGTTGTCGTAGACCGAGTGGTACACGCCGTACTTGCCACGCGAACCGATGTCCGTCGACGGCACGCCGGCATGCTGCAGGAACGGCGTAAAGTCCGACCCCGAGCCCAGATCGCCGACATGCGCCTGCATCGTGGTCGTGCTGGCCTGGCTGCGCTCTTCATCGGTCGAAGCCGAAGAGCCGGCGCGCGCGACCTCCTCCCGCCAATGATCCAGCACAGAGCCGCCCTGCGGACTCGCCACCTCGGCTGCGACTTCGCGTACATACTGCTTCAGCGAAGGAACGGCGGATGCCTCAAACTCCGGCCCGGAGACACCAACGTCCGTGTTGAAGTAGGCGACGGCGCGCGAGAGCTGCCGCGCGTGATCTTCGACCCACTCGGTGGAGCCGATCAGGCCCTCTTCTTCCGCGTCCCAGCTGCAGACGTAGATCGTGCGCTTGGGCTTCCATCCATCCTTCAGCAGGGCACCGAAGCCGTGCACTGCTTCGAGCATCGCAGCGGTGCCACTGTTCGGGTCGACCGCGCCGTACACCCACGCATCGCGATGGTTGCCGGTCACGACCCAGTCCTGATCGTCCTCACCCGCGATGCGCCCGATCACATCCCAGATGGTGGTCTGCGTGTAGTTCATCGTCTGCTTCAGGTGCACGCGCACGCTGCCCTGGCCGCCGAAGTGGTAAGCAAACGGAAGCGCACCCTGCCAGCCACGCGGAACGGACGGACCGGCCAGGTGATCGAGAATTGGCTCCGCGTCTTTATAGGACAGCGGCAGTGACGGGATCGACGGCATGCTCTCGATCTTCTGCACCGGCACGCGCTGGGCGTCCAGCAGCTCCGGCGTGGAAGCGACGCCCGGCGTGGTCGCATCGCCCGGGTACTTGAACATGTACTGCACAGAGCCGCGCTGCACGCCTGTGTCCGGACGGTAGGGCCCCTTCGGGTACACGTCCCCCTGGAAGTAGCCGTCATCGTACGGGTCGGAGTAGATCAGGACTCCGGCCGCGCCGTGCTGCTGCGCGATGTAGACCTTGACCCCACGAAAGTTGCCGCCATAGCGCACCAGGACGATCTTCCCGTGCAGGTCGATGTGCGCGTCGGCGAGCTTTTGGAAATCCTCGGGCCGGCCATAGTTCGCATACACCACGTCGCCAGTGACATCGCCCGAGGGTGAGGAGCCGTTGAAGGCGGGCAGCACGCGCGGGTCGTCCTGGAACGGATCGGAGCTGACGTGCTCCTTCGAGGGCCCCGTCATCAGGACGCGCCCGCTGCTGTCCCTGGCCTCCACCATCACGGAGACCGGCAGGTTGAGCCACGCCTTATACGGCACAATCTTGGTTTCGAGTCCCGCAGCCTTGAATTTGTCGGCGACGTACACCGCTGTGTCGTAGTCCTCCTTCGATCCGGCGACGTGCGGTGCAGCCGTGAGCTTCTTCAGCTCTTCACCCGCGAGCGCCGCATTCGGCACAGCGAGGAAGCGCCGGTCGAGCTCAGCCTGCTTGCTGAAATCCTTGTAGCCGAACAGTGTGTTCGGAATCGCAGGTGCCTGGGCGGCGGCGGAGAGGGAAGAGAGCAGTGCAAGCGTAGCGAGGACGGGCAGGGGCAGGCGCAAGAAGGAGGGCTCCGGGCTGGGGTCAGACACTGATGATGAAAAGAGTACCGCAGCTTTTCCGCACCGGCTCGGCTCCGCCCGGCGACTTACACTGAAGAGACGCGACGGCGGCACGGGTCGGAAAGGGAGTTGTGCAGCAGGTGGGCGAGCGGTCAACAGAGCTGGAGCTGCCTGCGGAGGAGCACGTTCCGGAGCAGCGGCTGCCGGCAGCGGTCAGCCCACGCGGCTTCCCTGACGCCGTTCTCATCCCGGCCGACATGGCCGATGTGCTCTCGCACGAGGCGTCGCCGCCTACCGAGTGGCCCCGCGTCATCCGTTCGCTGCGGAACGAAGACTTCCGCTACTTCTGGTGCGGCAACTTTCTATCGAACGTCGGCACCTGGATGCAGAACATCGCCCTCAGCTGGCTGGTGCTGCAGCTCACCAACTCGTCATTCTGGTTGGGCGTTGTGGGCTTCGTCGCGGCGATCCCGTATCTCATCTTCACCCTGTTCGGCGGCGTGATTGCGGATCGTGTCAACAAGCGCAACCTGCTCGTCGCAACGCAGACCGCGATGGCTCTGCTGGCCTTTGCCATGGCTGCGCTCGCGTATGCGAAGGTCATCACCATCCAGCAGGTGGCGGCGCTCTCGTTCCTGAATGGCCTCGCCATGGCCCTCAACGCGCCGAGCTACCAGGCAATGGTGCCGCGCATCGTGCGCCGCAGCGATCTGCCAAACGCGATCGCATTGAACTCGATCCAGTTCAACCTGTCGCGCGTGCTGGGGCCCACGCTGGGCGGCTATGCGATGGCATGGATGGGCGTCGCCGGCAACTTCTTCCTGAATGGCTTCAGCTTTCTCGCCGTACTGTTTGGCTTGCTGCGCATGCGCTATCCGGCGGAGAAGCTGGCGCCCCGCACCGGCGTGTGGCAGAGCCTGGCTGCCGGCTTCCGCTATGTGCGGCGCAGCCGCGAGATGTTCGCGCTGGTGTTGCTGGTGGCGAGCGCGAGCTTCCTGCTCTTCCCGTTCCTCACGTTTGTGCCGTACTTCGTCAAGAACACATTGCACTCCGGCGAGCGGGGGCTCGGCTTCATGATGGCCTGCTCCGGCATCGGCGCGTTCACTGCGGCGGCCATCATCGCGCTGCGGGGCCATATGCGAAAGCGCGGGCCGATCATCGTCGGCTCTGGCGCGTTTGTCATGGTGGCGGCGATTGTCTTCTGCTACTCGCACAGCTTCGCTCTCTCCGCTGCCATGTCCTGGTGCGAAGGCTTCGGGCTGACCATGACGTCATCGTTGATGAACGTCGCGTTGCAGCAGCTCACCTCGGACGAGATGCGTGGCCGCGTGATGAGCATCTACGCGACCAGCTTCCTCGGCCTGCCGCCGCTCGGCTGTCTGTTGGCGGGCGAACTCTCCCGCCACATGGAGACGAGCCACGCCATCGCTGCCATGTCCGCGGCGGCGCTGCTCTGTTTCATGCTCTTCTACGCCGGGTCGCCGGCGCTGCGCCACCTCGACTAGGCCACCAGCTGTGTGCAGTGGCTGCAGCGCTTCGCGGCGAGCGGGATGTCGCTTAGGCACTCCGGGCACGGCTTGAATGCGACCGGAACCTCTGGCAGCGGCTTCTTGAAGCGGTTCATCAGCGCGTTCACCGGCAGCACGAAGAAGAAGTACACGGACGCGGCAATCAGCAGAAACGAAATGATCGCGTTCAGGAAATCGCCGTACTTGATCTTGCCCCCGTTTACGTCGAGCACCAGGGCAGAGAAGTCCGGCTTATGGACGACGGCGGCAATCGCCGGGTTGATGATGTCGGCCACCAGCGCGTTGACGATGGCCCCGAAGGCAGCGCCGATGATGACGGCGACAGCAAGGTCCATCACGTTGCCGCGCAGGACGAAATCTCGAAAACCCTTGAACATGGCAGGTCGGCTCCAGTGCATTGTTATGGGTTGCAGCGACATGCTACCCCACGTGTGGCACATGCCCTGAGCTTTAACTTCCATTCGTTTTGCATAAGCCAGCGATCACGAGAAGCGTTGGCGCGCGCCGCGCAAGTGCAGTATGCTCGTGCGTGCCTTCTCCCGCGCCACGTCCGCACTTCCTGATCCAGCCCGGCTGGCAGAACTCTGGTCCTGCGCACTGGCAGAGCCTGTGGCAGGATCGGCTGGGCCGCGCGGCGACTCGCGTCGAGCAGCAGGACTGGATGATTCCGCAGCGCGAGGCCTGGGTGCCTACCTTGGTAGGCGCGATCGAGGCGCATACGCCGGCAGTCGTGCTGGCGCACAGCATCGGATCCATCGCCGCCGTGTTCGCGATGCGTCAGGCGAGCGTGGCTGCGGCTGTGCTGGTCGCTCCCGCCGATGCGGAGCGCGAAGGCGCACCCGAGGCGCTGCTGTCCTTCACGCCCATTCCTCTCGAGCCTCTCTCCGCACCGACACTCGTGATCGTCAGCGACAACGATCCCTACTGCAGCCTGGAGCGCTCGCGCGAGTTCGCGACCGCATGGCGTGCTGACTTAGAAGTGATCGCTGGTGGAGGACACATCAACGCCGAGGCAGGCTTCGGCGTATGGCCGGAGGGCTGGCACATGATCGGCGAGTGGCTCGGCCACCATGGGCTCGCGTGGCCGCAAGCAGGGGAGGAGCAGCATGCATAAGCTCGTGTCCGGTGCGGATGAAGCAGTGCGCGACATCCCCGATGGCGCAACCCTGATGCTGGGCGGCTTTGGACTCTGCGGCATCCCGGAGATGCTCATTGCCGCGCTGGTGCGCAAAGGCGTAAAAGGGCTGCACACGATCAGCAACAACATGGGCGTCGACGGCTTCGGCATGGGGCTCATGCTCGAAGCAGGAATCATTGCATCGCACATCGGCAGCTACGTGGGCGAGAACAAGCTACTGGAGCAGAAGGTCATTCGCGGCGAACTCGACCTGACGTTGGTGCCGCAGGGCACGCTGGCCGAACGGATACGCGCGGGGGGCGCGGGCATCCCGGCCTTCTACACGCCGACCGGGCTCGGCACGCTCGTCGCCGAGGGTAAGGATGTGCGCGAGTTCGACGGGCGGCAGTACGTGATGGAACGCTGGCTGCGTGCAGACTTTGCGCTCGTGAAAGCCTGGAAGGGCGACCACGCCGGCAATCTGATCTATCGCAAGACGGCGCGCAACTTCAACCCGATGATGGCCACAGCGGCCAGGGTGACCATCGCCGAGGTCGAAGAGTTGGTGCCGGCCGGCACACTCGATCCGGACGCGATCGTGACGCCGGGCATTTATGTGCAGCGAATCTTCGCGGGCGATCGCTACGAGAAGCGGATCGAGCGACGGACCGTCCGGGCCGCATCTGACGCAGCAGCGGCTACTTGATCCAGTCGCCCCACGGGTAGAGCAGCAGGAACAGAATCATCGCAATCGCCATCACGTCCATGTAGAGCAGCACGACGACGGCGCCGTGATAAAAGCTCCACTGGCGGCGCAGGCAGCGAATCGTATCCCAGGTGCCGATCAGCGCAACGAAGGTCGGGATAAGCAGCTTCAGCGAGGGCGGATCGTCTGGCCAGTGGGCGAGCAGGAACGCGGCAAGCAGACTGCCCAGCACGAGCACTGTTCCACGCAGGAGCGAGCGCTGGCGAGGGTCGAGAGATCGGGGCATCATTGCGGCAGACACAGCTTCCATTAGCGTATCGAATCTGCCGGGCCATTGCAGACGCGGCGCAATTGCGTGTGGGTGAGAGCGAAAGGCGGGATCAGGTGCATGAGTGAAACCAAGGCGCAACCGGCGGCGAGCCGGTCCACCAGCGATGCGGAGAAACGCGAGCGCATTGTGCGGCGTGCCGCGCGGGAGCTGCGCGACGGCTTCTACGTGAACCTCGGCATCGGCATGCCAACCCTGATCGCGAACCACGTGCCTTCCGGCATCGAAGTAGTGCTGCAGTCGGAGAACGGCATGCTCGGCGTGGGGCCATACCCGCTGGCCGGCACCGAAGATCCGGACCTGATCAACGCGGGCAAGGAGACCGTTTCGGAGATTGCGGGCACGTCCTACTTCTCATCGGCCGACTCCTTCGCCATGATCCGCGGCGGTCACGTGAACCTCTCGATCCTGGGCGCGATGGAGGTCGATGAGGCGGGAAATCTCGCGAACTGGATGATCCCCGGCAAGGTGGTGAAGGGCATGGGCGGCGCAATGGACCTGGTGGCGAGCGCCCAACGCGTCATCGTCACCATGGAACACACCACTCGGGATGGCCGGCCGAAGATCCTGAAGCACTGCACGCTGCCACTGACCGGGCTCGCCGTGGTGGATACAATTGCGACAGAGATGGCCTGGATCCGCGTCACCGCCAAGGGGCTGGTGCTCGAAGAGATCGCGCCCGGCCTTACGCCGGCCGAGGTGCAGGCGGCCACCGAGGCCACGCTGCACATCAGCCCGCAGTTGACGACAATGGCGCTCTGACGTTTAGGCCGGCACGGCTACTTCGTGCGCCATCCGCTGCAACGCCTCGGCATAGGGCGCGCGCAGCACACCGCGTTCTGTCACGATGGCGGTCACATATTTCGCTGGCGTTACATCAAAGGCAGGGTTCCACACGCCGACGTTGTCCGGCGTGAGGTGCTTGCCCGCGTGATGCGTCACCTCGACGGGGGATCGCTGCTCGATCGGGATATCCGCGCCGGTGCGCGTCGCCAGGTCGATGGTCGACCACGGAGCCGCCACGTAAAACGGGATACCGTGCTCCTTTGCGAGCACCGCGACGCCGTACGTGCCGATCTTGTTCGCAACGTCGCCATTCGCCGCAATGCGGTCTGCTCCGACAACGATCGCCTGCAGCTTGCCCGCGCGCATCAGGCTGGCGGCCATGTTGTCGCAGATCACCGTCGTGTCGATGCCGTCGTGCATCAACTCCCAGGCTGTGAGTCGGGCGCCTTGCAGGAACGGTCGCGTCTCATCCGCGAAGACCTCGATCTTGCGGCCGCTCTCCACCGCTGCGCGAATCACGCCGAGCGCCGTGCCGTAGCCGCATGTCGCAAGCGCGCCGGCGTTGCAGTGCGTCAGCACGCCCGCACGCTGCGGCAGCAGGTCCGCGCCGAACGCCCCCAGCGCACGACATGCCGCGATGTCTTCCTCATACATCTTCTGCGCTTCCGCGATCAGCCCCTGCTTTACGCTGGACACCGTCGCACCGGACTGCGCCGCCAGCTCCGCCGCGTGCTTGCGCATGCGTTCGATTGCCCAGAACAGATTCACGGCCGTCGGTCGCGTTGCGGCCAGTGTCCTGCCAATCACGCGAATCTCCGCCAGCAACGCAGGCAATGAAGTCGCGGTCGAGTGGCGCGCACCGAGCGCAACACCCATCGCTGCGGACACGCCGATTGCAGGCGCACCGCGCACCACCATCGTTGTGATCACGTCGGCAACATCCTGGTACGTCTTCGCAAGCACGTAGGTCTCTTCGCGGGGAAGGCGCGTCTGGTCCAGAAACCGGACGCCTTCAGAGGTCCATTCGAGGGTGGGAATCATGGCTCTGTTAGTGTATCCAGCCGCGCGGTGGAACAGGGGCCGGTTTGCAGCATTCAGTTCGACTGCAGCCCGCCGGAGCAGCGATCAGGAAGCGAACGAGCGCTTCAGTCCGGCTCACCGGTTCGCCAGCGCTCACCAGCTCCCGAGGTCAGAGCCTGAGAAAGATCCGCCTGCGGTACAGCGGCAGCAGCAGCACGGCGTTCACCGCCACAATCGTGAGTGCGTAGGCGAGCGACCCGAGGCACGGCGGCAGCCAGCCTGTGAATAGCCACTGGTGAAGCGCTCCATGGAGGGGCGACAGCTCCGCCCCGACGTGGACAGGTATCGCGTCCATGCTGGCTGTAATGACGCTCGAGATGACGAACGCCAGGATCGCATTGGTGCCGAATACCAGGACCGGTGCAAGCCATAGGCGCAGGGCTACTGCGCGATCCGCTGCACGAGCGCGGTCCAGCCAAAGGTGCAGCGCCGCGACCAACAACAGGCTCACCCCGCCGCTGAGCAGCGCAAAGGTGCTGGTCCAGATTCGCTTGTTGATCGGCATGTGCGGCGAGAGGGCCAGCGCCAACGAAGCCAGGATGAGCCCCATCGCGGCCAGCCGTGTGCTCGTCTTTGCGATTGATTGCCTGGCGCGCAGCATAACCCCGGCGATGAGGCCCAGGAGGGTATTGGTGAACGCCGGGATCGTCGAGAGGAGCCCCTCAGGGTCATATACCGCATGGCCCGGAACGACCGGCTGCCCAGGCGGAACGCCGTAAGCCCAAAGGTGGGGAACCGAGAAGACAGCCCGGTCGATGTAGCCGCCCAGATAGCCAACAGCGTCGTAGCGCCCTGCGCCAAATCCTGGCACCGGGACGTAACGTAACAACAGCCAGTACATGATCAGGATGCCTGCCGTGATCGCTCCGAGCGTGATCAGGCGCCGCTGATCGGAGCCTTGCTCACGGCGCGCCTGCAGATCGCCTACAGGTGGCAGCAGTCCCAGGTACAGCAGGGTGGCTGCCAGCGAACAGACCGCAATGCGCTGCAGGATGCCAGGAAATCGCAGGGTGGACCAGTGGTAGAAAGGAAAGCCGTTTACCGCCAGCCCCAGCACGACCAGCACGGCAGCGCGGCGCAGTGCGTGCGTCGCGATGGTCGCCTTCGTCTGACCTCGCCGAAGGCGGCCCTCCGTCGAGAGCGCAATCGATGCCCCCATCACAAACAGGAAGCTGGGGAAGATCATGTCCGTCGGCGTCGCACCCTGCCACACTGCATGCAACAGCGGAGGGTACACCGCACTGTACGTGCCCGGGTCCGTCACCAGGATCATGCCCGCTACCGTGAGGCCGCGCATGACGTCGATCGACAGCAACCGCCTCGCGTGCTCCGCTGCAGCAACCGCCCCCGGGTCCCCCTCTTTGTCGATCCGCGGCTGAATCGATGCTGTCTGCATCCGGCGAGGCCCACCCTTCCCGATCCGTCTCAGGATGGCACATCTTCTCACCCGACCACGCCGGCACGCCATAAAAATCGATTGTCTTGTTGAGTTGCTTGTGCGCTGGACCCTACGCGCTGGGTGCGCGCGATGTGCCTTGGGTCCGTGCCCTTGAGCAGGTACTCCATCGAGCGAGCCGAGTCTTTCGCAGGTCGCTCTATGATGTTGAGCATGGATGCGAACAAGCGCGCTCCGCAGCAGGGAAGAAGCGGCTCACGCCGCTGGAACTGGCTCCTGCTCCTGCCGCTCGCCCTGCTGATCTATCCCGGCCTTTACACCCGCCTGGAGCCGGTCTGGCTCGGCTTCCCCTTCTTCTACTGGTACCAGTTTGCTGTGGTCATGCTAACCGCAGCGCTCACCGGGCTCGTGTACTGGATGACGCGTCGACAGGATCGCGAGGAGCCCTAGAGCGCCGCTGCGAACCTTGGCTTTGCTGCATCTCATCAACCGCTGCGTGATGGTGCAAGGAGGAATCGATGGGAAGTGTGGTGCAGTTGACGGCGACCGATGGTCATGTGCTCGACGCATACGTGGTCCAGCCCGGAGTGCCGGCCACGGGTGGCCTCGTGATCGTGCAGGAGATCTTCGGGGTCAATGCGCACATTCGTGCGCTGGCTGACCGCTTTGCGGACGATGGCTTTGTCACCATCGCGCCGGCTATCTTCGATCGCACGCAGCGCGGCGTCGACCTGGGCTACGGTCCGGAGGAGCGCGAGCAGGCCATGGGCATGCTGCGGAACTTCAACGCCGACCGCGCCATCGATGACATTGCTGCTGCGGCGCAGTATCTGCGCGGGTTCGGGCCAATGAAAGTCGGTGTCATTGGCTACTGTCTCGGTGGCACATTGGCGTGGCTCAGCGCGAGCAGGCTCCTCGTCGATGCAGCCGTCGGCTACTACGGTGGCCAGATCATCAAGTACGTGAAAGAGAAGCCGAAAGCGCCCGTCATGCTGCACTTCGGCGATCTCGACTCGCACATTCCGCAGGACGACATCGAGACGATCACGCACGAGCATCCCCACGTGCCGATCTACCGCTACCCGGCGGGTCACGCGTTCAACCGGGATCTCGGCTCCGAATACAACCCGTCTTCGGCTTCGCTGGCGCGGCAGCGCACACTCGCCTTTCTGCGCGAAAACCTGAGCTGACACCCGGTTTCCCACCGGCTTTTGACGGATCCGCAACCCCGCGCCCGCTATGCTAGTGCAGCATGAAACGGCGCGAGATCGAGCACTACGAGATCCTGCGGAAGCTGGGCTCCGGCGGCAGCGGCATCGTCTACCTGGCGAACGATACGCTGCTGATGCGCCCCGTCGTGCTCAAGATCCTGAAGCGCGGCTCCCTCTCGCTCGAACAGATGCGCACCACCGTACTGCGCGAGGCGCGGCTCGCCTCTGCGATCGAGCACCCGAACGTCTGCGCCATCTATGAAATCGGCGAGTCGAGCGACGAGGCCTACATCGTCATGCAGTATGTGCCCGGCCGTTCGCTCGACCGGCTCGTCGCGCAGGGGCCGGCCAGTGTGCAACTGGTGCTCTCCGTCGGCGCGCAGATCGCTGACGGTCTCAGCGCGGCGCATCAGATTGGTATCTACCACCGTGACTTGAAGCCGGCCAACGTGATGCTGACCGATGGCGGCCTGGTGAAGATCCTCGACTTCGGCCTCGCTCGCCGCAAGACGCCCGATGAGGTCGAGTTCGACCCAGCCCAGCCGACCCGGCGCAGGCAGGGCGCGGTCGCCACCACGTACACCGCACGCGGCGGCACCCTCGCCTACATGGCGCCAGAGCAGTTCGTCACCGGGCAAAGCAGCGTGCAGAGCGACCTGTTCGCACTCGGCGTCATCCTTTACGAGCTGGTCAGCGGCCGCCACCCCTTCGTGCGCCCGGACGGCGAAGAGATGCAGAGCGTGCGCGCAATCCAGTTTGCCGACCCGCCTTCGCTCAACACCTGCTGCCCGGAGGTGCCCTCCGAGCTGGCCAGCGTCATCTATCGCTGCCTCGAGAAAAATCCGATGGACCGCTACGCGTCCTCGGGCGAGGTGCGTGAGTCGCTCAAGACCATCATGCGCACCATGCATGTCGAGACGGGTCTGCTGCCCATGGATGTGCCGGGCAACGTGCCTCCCGCGGAGCAGGAGAAGCGCTCCACCAACATGCTGTCCATGCTTGCGGAGCGATTCCGCGAGTCGGCAGGTGAGCAGGCCAAGGAGAACAGCATCGTCGTGCTGCCATTCCGCAACCTTGGCCCGGCGAAATCCACCAACCAGGCCGAGGAGTCGCCGATGTATGGCTTTGCCCTCGCGGACGCGCTGGCAGCGCGCCTGGCCCGCATGCCGTCGCTGGTCGTGCGGCCGTCGAGCGCCCTCATGCAATTGCCCATGTCGGTGCAGCAGATGGATCCACTTGCACTCGGGCAGCGCCTGCTCGCGCGCTATGTGCTCGCCGGCAACTACCTGCGCTCCGACGACGGCTTCGATCTGAACTGGCAACTGCTCGACGTCGCTGGTCAGAGCGTGCGCACCGGTGGCGCCATTCGCGTAGCGTCGTTCGACCTCATCGCCGTGCAGACCGAGATCTCCAACGAGATCTTCGCGACCCTCCAGGGCATGGGCGGCAAGCTCAACGGCAAGCAGTCCGGTCGCACCAACGGCCATCCCGCCGAACGTGGCGGACGCGTGCCGCGCCTGGGTGAGCAGGTCTCGGAAGAGTACCTGCAGGCACGCGCGCTTCTCTCTTCGTTCATGGCGCGTGCCGGGTCGCGCGGCGATCTCGATCGTGCGCGCGAAGGCTTCGAGCACGTCGTTGAGCAGGACAACCAGTTCTCCTCCGGCTGGAGCGGCCTCGGCATCGTGCACCTGCAGTATGTTCGTAACGGCTTCGGCGGCCAGATGCATCTGCTGAGCGCGCGCCGCGCCTTCGATCGCGCACTCGAGCTTGACCCCGGCTCGATCGAAGCCAATCTCTACCGCGTCTACATGATGCTGTCTCGCGGTGAGAAGGAGAGCGCACGCCACGGCATCGAGCAATTGCTGCGGACCAGCGGCAACGACTGGAACGTCCACGTCGTCGCTGGCATCACGCTGCGACTCGATGGTATGTACGAGGAGGCGCTGCGCCAGTTCAATCGCTCGCTGCAGTTGAATCCGTCGAACGCGCCGTCCATCTACAACCACCGCGCGCGGGTGTATCAATATCAGAACCAGTTTGAGCTCGCGGAAGACGAGTTACAGAAGGGGCTCACGCTTGAGCCGCGCCACTCGCTGCTGCGCACCTCGCTGGCCTACCAGCACATGCGCAAGGGCGAGATGGAAAAGGCAATTGCGCTGCTCGAGTCGGTGATCGCAGATGATGACTCGATGCGGCTCGCGTTTCCGACCCTGGCCCTGTGCTACGTGCAGGTGGGCCAGCGCGAGCGGGCCACCTCGCTTATCGTCGAAGACACGCTGTCCGCAGCCGAGGCAGACAGCGAGATGGCGTACCGCCTGGCGACGTACTTCGCCGTCGAAGGCGACGAGAGCGAAGCGCTGCACTGGCTGCGCCGCGCCATCTATCTCGGCAATGAAAATTACCCGTGGTTCGCGAAGAACCCGGCATGGCAGCGGCTGCACACGCACCAGGACTTCGAACGCATTCTCGAAGATCTAAAGAAGAGCCATCGCCGCAATCAGAAGACCTGGAAGCGGCTACTCGAGCAGGTGCCGCAGACTTAGCTTTTGCCGCTACGACTAGCTTTTAGCCACGACGTGTCGGCTGCTGCAGGCGCTCCATCTCGGAGAGCACCTCCGCAGTCTCCGCTTCCAGACCCGCCCGCTGCGCGACGAAATCCTCTTCCGGATACTTGCCCGCGCGGTATTCGAAGTTCAGGTCGCGCAGGTTGTCGTAGAGCACAGCCTTCTTCTCTTCGAGAAAATCAAGCCGCGTCTTCACGCGTTGGTGCGCGACATTGCGCTCGGGGTAGAAGACATACCCGAACAGCGCCACAGTCAACAGAGCACAGACCGCGAGGATCACTGCTGATCGCCTCCGGTCTCCTGGCGAATGCGCTGCTCGAGCACCAGCATGCGAGGATCGCTCGCCGGCGTGGGCATCGCGACCGTCTGCGGACGCCAGCGCCGCACGATGAAAAACACACCCGCGATGCCGATCAGCAGCACCGCTGGCGGAACCCACCAGGAGAAGCGATTCAGGCCGGTAAACATCGGCGCCGCCAGCGCGGTCGCGCCGTATTCATCCTGGAACGCGCGGAAGATCGTCGTATCGTCGTCGCCCTTATTGATCGATGCCATCAGCTGCGCACGCATCTTGTCGGAGTCGGGGCAGCCAACGTGGTTGCACTCGCCCAGCAGCTCGTTGCAACCGCAAGGGCACATGATCTTGTGACTCAGCTTGTCGTAGCGCGGGCTGTTGGCCGTGTCGGCAGCGTGCGCGCCAAACACGATGAGCAACGCAATCAGCAGCAGGCGAAGGGGACGGAGCAGCATCAGCTTCTTCAATCGCCACCTCGCATCGTTGCCGGCTCACTCACGAGCGGCCGGTTTGCGGAACGGGCAGGCTGGCGCAGACGCGCGGGCGCGAGCACCGTGACCAGATTGGGGGCAAGCGCGACCAGTGTGCCAACGATCACCACGAACACGCCGATCCAGATCCAGGCGACCAGCGGGTTCAGGAACACCTTGATGATCGGTCGATTCGTCTGCGGGTTCTGGCCGGCGTAGATCACGTACAGGTCCCACGCCAGGGTGGAGTGATTCGCCACCATCGTGGATACCTGTTGCGAGGCGGTGTAGAACCGCTTCTCCGGCGCCAGCTGCGTCACCTTCTTGCCGTGCCGGTAGACGTCCAGCAGCGCGTACTCGCTGTCGTAGTTCAGGTTCGAATCCTGCGTGTAGTCTTGGCACACCAGCGTATAAGGGCCCACCTGCATCGACTGGCGGAAGTCCATCTCCTGCTCGGATGAGCGATTGAACGCCGAGCCCGCAAGGCCGATAAAGATCACCACCACGCCAAAGTGCACGATGTAGCCGCCGTAGCGACGTGTGTTGCGCTGGATCAGCAGCAGTGACGACGAGAGCAGGTTGCGCCCTGTCTGCACGCGCAGCACGTGTGCGCCGCGCAGGAACTCACTGGTGATCGCCGTCACCACACCCGCTGCTATTGAGAATGCGACGAACGAGTAAGCCACCGCCTCATCGCGCCACGGCCGCTGACCGATCGCGAGCAGGACTGCTGCGGTGGCAAGGATGGCAGAGCAGGGCAGAATGAAGTTGCGGCGGATAGACCGCAGTGAGGACGAGCGCCACGCCAGCAACGGACCGAGCCCCATCAGCCCGAGCAGCCCGAGCCCGATTGGCACCGCGATGCGGTTGTACCAGGGCGCGCCGACCGTCACCTTCGTACCCTGCACATATTCGCTGATCACGGGGAACAGCGTGCCCCACAGGATCGTGAAGCAGGCCGCGAGGAAGATCAGGTTGTTGAACAGGAAGCTCGACTCGCGCGAGACCAGCGATTCAATCCGGTGGTCGGACTTCAGATGATCGCGCTGCAGGATAAACGTGAAGATGCAGACCGCGAGCGACAGGAAGAGAAACGCGTAGAACCAGTTGCCGATCGATGACTCGGCAAACGCGTGCACGGAACTGACCAGCCCGGAGCGCGTCAGCAGCGTGCCCAGGATCGAGAGCAGGAATGTGGAGAAGATCAGCCACACATTCCAGTTCTTCATCATGCCGCGCTTCTCCTGCATCATCACGGAGTGCAGGAAGGCGGTGCCCGTCAGCCACGGCATCAGCGACGCATTTTCAACAGGGTCCCAGCCCCAGTACCCGCCCCAGCCCAGCACCGAATAGGCCCAGTGCGCGCCAAGGAAGATCCCACAGGTGAGGAAGAGCCACGTCACCATCGTCCAGCGGCGCGTGATGTGAATCCACTTCTCGCCGGGGTAGCGCATCATCAGCGCACCCAGCGCAAACGCGAACGGCACCGTAAACCCGACGTAGCCCAGATAGAGCATCGGCGGATGGATGACCATCTCCGGATACTGCAGCAGCGGATTCAGGCCGAAGCCATCGGCAGGCGTCGCTCCCTGGACCAGCGCGAACGGTGGCGCCGGGAAGTTCACCAGCAGCAGAAAGAAGACCTGCACGGCGGCAAGGATGGTCGAAGCGTAGGCGGTGAGCCGGACATCGACCCGGTGGCGCAGCCGCAGCACGAAGCCATAGGCGGCCAGCAGCCACGCCCACAGCAGCAGGGAGCCCTCCTGCCCGGACCACAGCGCCGCGAACTTGTACGGGCCCGGCAGCGCGCGGTTCGAGTGGTGCAGGATGTAGGCGACTGAGAAGTCGTTCGTGAACGCCGCCCAGACCAGCGCGAACGCTGCCGCGGAGACCGCGAAAAAGCTGGCGATGCCGGCACGGCGTGCAGTCTCGGCCAGCCTCTCCGGGGAGACACGGGTGCGGGCGCGGGTCGCCAGTTGGCGCAGGGCCAGGGCGCCGGCCAGCACACAGTACGCGCTCAGGGCCAGCGCGAGAAGAAGCGAGAAACTACCGAATACCGGCATAGGCGTGTGGCACGACGTGCCGCCTGCTCAGTCACTGCAAAGCAAACACGAAGCGCTGTTGTGATTCTCGCAAACCGGAACGGAACGCGCCAATCCACCGTTGGATTGGAATGTGCGGGCTCAAGCGGCGAGCAGCCGCGCCATCAAACAGAAACGCACGGCTCGAAGGCCGCGCGCTTTGCGAGTGTGTGCTACAGGATCAGGCAGTCTGATCGTAAGGCGGGAACAGCAAGTTCTTTGACAGCGCAATCAGCTCTTCCGGCGGAATCGGCTTCAGGCGGAAGAAGACGTCCATGCCTTCATAATCGGCTTCGGCCTCGGGCAGGCCGCTCAACACCAGGATCGGCATCCTGGACGCGGCGCGTACGTGCCGGACCAGTTCAGGCCCGCTCATCTCGGGCATTAAGTGATCGGTGATCAGCATGCTGAAATGCTCACCTGCCTGCATTTTTTCAAGTGCAGAGTGACCGCTATCCGCAAGGACGACGGAAAGGTGGGCTCTCTCTAGAATCAGGCGGCGTGTAACGGCCTGAATAGGGTTGTCGTCCACGATCAGGATAGGCTGCATCTGCAGATTTGGACCCCTTGGGTGACTCAAGCGAAGATGGCAGAAACGAAAAAA
>NZ_JBMGJV010000046.1:0-28929 GCF_051025295.1 Candidatus Dedyshia acidiphila
TTTTTTGAGATCCGCGCGCAGACGCGAGGCGTCAAAGATACTCCCGCAGGTCGCGTACGCGATCGCGCACGGGAGTGTAGGCGAATTCCAATTCGTCGAGCATGGATGTGGGCCTGACCTGACTTGATGGAAACTACGACGCCCGCCTGCGGTTGAGCACGAGACGCACCGCACGGGCCAGCATCGCTAGCGACAGTATCCCACACAGCAGAGCGAACACATCACCGAAGCGGGTGTAGAAGGTCAGGTCGTCGCGGAAGCCATACTGCACTGCCAGCGAGGTGTACACATGGCGCGGCGCGCTCTGCGTCAGCCGACCCCATGGATCGATCGCCGTCGTCACGCCGGTATTGGTGTCGCGCAGGATCCAGCGCCGGTTCTCAATCGCGCGCATCCGCGCCATGTTCAGGTGCTGCCACGGTGCGCTGGTGTCGCCATACCAGCCATCGTCCGAGATATTGACCAGCACTTCGGCGCCGTTCGCCGCAAATTGCCGGATCTCGTCCGCAAAAATCGATTCGTAACAGATGAAAATACCGTAGCGGTGTCCCTTCAGCCGGAACACGCTGCGCTTCCACCCATGCGTAAAGCGCCCCGCATTGTGCGTCAATCCATGCGCAAAGCTGAAGAAGCTCTGGAATGGGATGTACTCACCCCACGGCACCAGGTGGATCTTTGCGTAGCGACCCACCAGGCCGCCATCCGCGCCGAACACGCTGGCCGCGTTGTAGAGATCGACATGCCCGGGCCGCACATCCGCGGCTGCATTGCCGATGATCGCTGCTGCGCCAGTTGACTGATTCATTCCCGCGACCAACGCGCGAAACCGTGGGTCACGCTCAGAGAGTGCGGACGGCGCCTCCGGCCACACCACCACGTTTGCGCGTGCGCCTTCTGTGCATGGCGGCGTTACGGTAGGCGCACCTGTCTCGGGCATGCCCGCGATGTAGGGCGTGCAGGCGCCGAGGCTGGTAGCTACAAAGCGCTGCGTGTGTACATCCCACTCGTCAACGTACTGGCCGGTCTTCGTGTCGAAGATCGTGCCCGTCCAGCCGTTGTCCTGCTGTACGTCCAGATTCTCCTGCAGCAGCACCGCTGTCGCTTCCGTGGGTGACGCAGCTGGATGCATCAGCACGCCGCAGCACAGAACCACAGCAGCCACAAGTCCGCCGAGCCACAATGATCGCCGGCGCAGCAGCACACCTCCCGCGATCGTTGCGTTTGCCGCGAGCAGCAAACACGTGATGCCATACACGCCCGTCCATGGCGCGATCGTCGTGAGCACGGGATTACTCACCTGCGAGTAACCGAGCTGATCCCAGGGCACGCGGATCAGGTGCGCCCCAAGCAAGTCGATCGCTGTCCAGAGGAATGGTGTGATCAGGAGCGGAAGCAACATGCCTCGACTGGCGCGATGGGCGAATGCAATCAGCCAGCCGAACAGCCCGTAATAGAGCCCCATGATCAGGCTGAACAACAGCAGAATGCCCGCGGCCACGGGCGCCGGCAGCCCGCCGTACAAAAACATGGTCTGGTAAATCCAGTAGCAATTGATCGCGTACCAGATCGTGCCAAAGATCCATCCGGAGAGAAAGCCTTCAACCAATGGTCGCCGTGGCGCTACCTTCTCCGGCGCAAGCAGTGCAATCAGCAGAGGCACGGCGCCGACCCAGGCAAACACCATGCGCCACGCGGGTAGCGGCCCTGCCAGCGGAAAGCACAGGTTCAGCAGGATGGCAGACAGCGCTGCGAGCGCCTGTCGCCCTCGTCTGGAAAGAGAAGTCATGACGGGTGGGTGCGAGTCGGAGTCTACCACCAGAGCCGGCGCTACTCTGTTATGCGCAGCCGCGACGCCTCCCTTTCTCTCTATGTCACTCGGCGCTACACTCATAGCATGTGGCTCGCCCTGCTCGGTATGCACATTCTCGAGCTCTTCTTCTTCACCGGCATCATCGGCTCGTCCATCGTGGTGATCATCACTTCATTCGAGGATGCGTTCGAGTTGCTGGGATCCTCCGAAGAGCATCCCCCAGAGGCAAAGACGCCATCGCGCATCTGAACGTGCGCACTTTGACGTAAAAAAAGCGTAGTTTCACAGCGCCACAGCAGCGTCCGTCCGCGTTGACGCTCCTACCTATCCGCTCTACACTCAGCCGAGACGCCCGAATGACAACGCCATTCCACGCGAATGGCGGGGCCGCCCGGAACTCAGGACCGAATGGCCTTCGAGAACACAGTCTCTTCACCCGCGGGTCGCGTCCGTCTCGTCGTCGCTTCGTCGGTGATGCTGTCCTTCATCTCCTTCTGGCGCGCCGCCGCGGTCGTGCTGAATGACCTCGGCTCCTCCGCTTTCTATGCGGGCGGCATTGCTGAGAGGGCGGTCGGCAAGTCCGCCCCTTGGTTCATCCTCGGCGTCATGCTCTTCTCCTTCGCGGTGCGCGCCGTGTATGTCGAGAGCTGTTCCATGTTCACCCGCGGCGGCGTCTACCGCGTCGTCAAGGAGGCACTTGGCGGCACCTTCGCCAAGCTCAGCGTCTCCGCTCTCATGTTCGACTACATCCTCACCGGACCCATCTCCGGTGTGTCAGCCGGGCAGTACATCGTCGGCCTGATGAACGAGTTACTCATCGTCGCCGCGCAGCATAGCTGGTTGCCCGGCGCGTTGACCGGACCGCAGCATCACATCCCGCAGTTCTCAGTCGACCTCACCTCTGCCTTCTTCGCCGTGGTCGTCACCGTCTATTACTGGTGGCAGAACATCAAGGGCATTCACGAGTCCAGCAACAAAGCACTCGAGGTGATGAAGATCACGACCGTGATGGTCGTCATCCTGCTGCTCTGGGGTCTGTACACCGTCGCGCATCGTGGCGCCAGCCTGCCGCCGCTGCCGACTCCCGGGCAACTGCACTTCTCTGAAGACGCACTCGGCTTTCTGAAGGGCAGCAGGTTCGCCGCGTCCTTCGGCCTGTTCGGCATCCTGATGGCGTTCGGCCACTCCGTGCTCGCCATGAGCGGTGAGGAGTCTCTCGCCCAGGTCAATCGCGAGATCGAGCACCCCAAGCTCAAGAACCTCAAGCGGGCCGCGATCGTCATCGCGATCTACTCGCTCGTCTTCACCGGCATGGCCTCGCTGCTCGCCGTCATGCTCATCCCGGACTCTGTCCGCGTCCCTGTCTACTCCGACAACCTGATCGCCGGGCTCGCCATGTACATGGCTGGCCCGCAGGTTCTACGGATCATCTTCCGCGTCTTCGTCGTCCTGGTTGGCTTCCTCATCCTCTCGGGTGCGATCAACACCTCGATCATTGGCTCAACCGGCGTGCTGATGCGTGTCGCCGAAGATGGCGTGCTCACCGACTGGTTCCGCAAACCGAACCGCCGCTTCGGCACCTCCTACCGCATCGTCAACCTGGTCGCCATCATGCAACTGCTGACGATCGTCATCAGTCGCGGCAGGGTTGTTGTCCTCGGCGAGGCCTATGCCTTCGGTGTGATCTGGAGCTTTACCTTCAACTCGCTCGCCATGCTGGTGCTGCGCTGGAAGTACAAGGGCGAGCGCGGCTGGAAGGTGCCGCCGAATATCACCATCGGTAAGACAGAGATCCCCATCGGCCTCTTTTCTGTCTTCATGGTGCTGTTCTCCACTGCGGTGGTGAACCTATTCACCAAGTCCATCGCCACGGTCAGCGGCATCGCCTTCGCGGCGATCTTCTTTATCGTCTTCTCTATCTCGGAGAAGCAGAATGCTCGCCGCCACGCACTCAGCGATCGCCAGTTGCGCGAGCACTTCCAGTTGCAGCACGAGGACAAGATCGGCCGCGATGTGCTGCAGATTCGCCATGGCTGCCTGATGGTCACCATGCGCGATGTCACCAACCCGTTCGCGCTGAAATGGGCGCTGGCCCGCACCGACACGGACGAGCAGGATGTCGTCGTGCTCACCGCGCGCATGGTGGGCGCCGGCGGCCCGGAGCTGCTCGATGCCTCGGAACAGTCCTTCTCCGAGCATGAGCAGATGCTCTTTACCAAAGCCGTCTCAGTCGCCGAGAGCTTTGGCAAGCACATCAACTTACTCGTCGTACCCGCAGGAGACATCTTCGCCGCGCTGGTCCAGACCGCAAATTCGCTCGAAGCCGCCTCGGTCGTCGCCGGTGTTTCCTCGAAGATAACCGCGCAGGAGCAGGCCTACTATGTCGGCCAAGCGTGGGAGGCCTTGCCCGAACCGAAGCGCCAGTTCGCCTTCCATGTTGTGATGGAAGATGGCAGCTCGCAGGCCTATCACATCGGTCCTCATGCGCCGCACCTGCAGCCCGATGACGTACAGCTCGTGCATCGCCTGTGGCTCAACTTCCGACGCGATCCCGAGCTCGATACCCTGCACCACAGCGATATCGTGACTTATGCGCTGACGCGTCTGGCGAGTGAATATGCACGCGATAAGCAGGAGACATTAAAGGGGTTGAAGCGTAGCGGACGCGATGGCAATCCGTCGCGTCCGCTGCCGCGCTCTCCCGCAACCCGGGATGGCGGCGGCGACTACAGCGTGCTCGCCCCGAAGCCAAACGCGGATCGCACCGACTCGTCCTACTAGTGAGACTCCGGAGTCAGCGGCGACTCTTCTTCATAACTCATATTCTCTCTCTGCCTTTGCACATATTTGCCACATCCTAGATAATAGGAAGCGCTTCGTGTTTCTTTTTACGAATGTGTTCCGATGGGAGGATGCGTGAAAGTAGAAGAAATTCTGGCCGGCATCGATCAGGAGATAGCTCGGCTCCAGCAGGCAAGGAATCTGCTCGCAGGTGATGCGCCCCGTCGGGGACGTCCTCGGGGCTCTAAGTCAGCCAAGGCGGTCAAGTCCGCCGCAGCACCTGCACCCGCCAAAAAAACCGCGGGAAAGAAGCAGCGTCGCCTCTCGCCGGAGGGTCGTCGCCGCATTGCAGAAGCCATGAAGAAGCGCTGGGCAGAACGCAAGAAATCAGCGTCCTAACCCGTTGTCGCCACGCAACATGGGTGCCGCCCTGGCGGCACCCATGTTTACTTCCGCCACGCGCGTCTTACTGCACCAGATCTCCCGGCCGCGGCGCCACTACCTGGATTCCTGATCCCTCAAGCTGCCGCTTCAGCTCCTCCGATGTCCCAGTCAGTGCCGGGAAGGTTCCGTAGTGAATCGGGACCACCGTCTTTGCTCCCAGATACTTCGCCGCCAGCGCCGCATGCTTCGGCCCCATGGTGAAGTTATCTCCGATAGGCAGCACCGCGATCTCCGGCGCATATAGCTCGCTATATAGCTTCATGTCACTGAATATGGCCGTATCGCCCGCTATATAAATGGTCGGCGCGCCCGGAATCGTCAGCACGTAACCGCAAGGATTTCCCGCATACACCGTCTGCCCACCATCCATCAGGCTCGATGAGTGGCGCGCTTCAACCATCGAGATGGTCACTCCATCTGTCTCGAGATTGCCGCCATAGTTCATCGGCGCGATGTTCTTCACGCCCTTGCCCTGCATCCAGCTCACCAGCTCATACATCCCGACAACCTTCGCCTGCGTCTGCTGCGCCAGCTTCACTGCGTCGTGGAAGTGATCGTCATGACCATGCGTCAGCAGCAGAAGATCGACCTTCTCCGGTAGCTTGAAGTCCCGCGGCGTCGATGGATTCCCTTCCATCCACGGATCGACAAGGATCGATGTTCCCTTCGGTGTCTCCAGGTGCAGAGTGGCATGTCCCAGCCAGGTCAGCTTAATGCCGCCAAGTTGCGCCATAGTGTTTTGAACTCCTTCTTTCGCTTGCGGTTGAATTTGTCTTCTTCTATCCAGGCTCGCGGCCGCGTTCTTCTTCGGCGGCGCTATCGCAGCAGGTGACTTTGGCGCCGCGAACGCGACTCGCTGCTTCGTGTAACGACGCTCGACTCGACGGATAAGATGCAGGAGTGGCGTCCCGTTTGCCCCTCATGAACAATGCCGCGCCGCCTCGGCTGCGCATCGCACGCGGCTGGCCCGCTGGGCCCTCGCTCGCGCGCCGCATCGCCACCGGCCAGATATTCCGCTACAACACCATCGATTTCCTGCGCGCCAATGCGACGCAGTATGGCGACCTGGTGCACTTCCGTGCGGGCAGCCGGCACGTCTTCCAAGTGAATCATCCCGCGCTCATTCAGCAGATGCTCGTTGCCGACGCGCCGCATCAGCATCGCGGGATCGTCATGCAGCGCGCGCGCTTCGTGCTGGGTGATGGCCTGCTCACCAGTGAAGAGCCGCTTCACCTGCGCCAGCGCCGGCTCACGCAGCCCGCCTTCCATCGCGACCGCATCGCCGGTTACGGCGCGGTCATCGGCGACTCCGCACTCCGCATGACGCGGCAATGGCAGAGCGGCTCGACGGTCGATCTGCACGGCGAGATGCTGCTGCTCGCGCTCCGCATCGTCGGCAAATGCCTCTTCAATGCCGATGTCGACTCCGACGTGCGCAGAATATCCGCCGCCGTCGACGCCTTCATGGGCTTCCTGCCACTCGCCTTTTTGCCATTTTCCGATCAGCTCCTGCGCCTGCCGCTTCCGATCATGAAGCGGATCTATCGCGGGCAGGCCGAGCTTGAAGCGCTGATCTACGGACTCATTCACCAACGGCGCGCCAGCGGCGTCGATCAGGGCGACCTGCTCTCCATGCTGCTTGCGACCGTCGACGAAGAAGGCACGGGCGGCATGAGCGATCGCCAGGTGCGCGACGAGTGCCTGACGCTGCTGCTCGCCGGGCACGAAACCACGGCCAACTCGCTCAGCTTCGCGCTCTGGCTCGCCGCCACGAATCCCGAATGGCAGCAGCAGCTCCATGACGAAGCTGCAGGCGTGCTCGAAGGCGAGGCCGCCGTCGCGGCCGACTACCCGCGCCTGCCGCTCGCCTGGCAGCACTTCGCCGAAGCCATGCGCCTCTACCCGCCTGTCTGGGTCACCGCTCGCACGGCGGTGGACAGCTACGCCTTTGCCGGCGTGACCATACCCGCCGGGGCGCTGCTGCTGGCTCCGCAGATCGTCGTCCATCACGACCCGCGCTGGTGGACCGAGCCTGACACCTTCCGGCCTCAGCGGTTCGCCGGGCAGGCGCCAGCGCATCGCGTCTCCGGTCAGCCCGACGCCGCACGCGACGAAGCCGCGCGACCGAAGCTTGCCTATTTCCCCTTCGGCGCAGGCACTCGACAATGCATTGGTGAGGGCTTCGCCTGGATGGAGGGTGTCCTCGCGCTCGCCACCATCCTGCGCGACTGGCGCATCAGCGTTCCACCGGGCAAGCCGGCCACGCTCCCCATCATCCCGCGCATCACTCTGCGCCCGAAGAACGGCCTGCCGCTGCGGCTCGACCGGCGCTAGGCCATGGACGGGCGGCTGAGTGGGGCGGGGTGGTCGATATCCCATCACGCACCCGTGGTGGAGTTACCTGCCCCGCTTGGACACGAGCCAAAACCGCCCGCCTACTGTGGGTTCTCCGGCGTGCTCTCGGGCTTAGTCGTCGTCTCCTGCGCCTGCCCGCTCTGGTCGCCGGTTCCGTTGCCCTTATAGATCGAGTACTGCTCACCCGGCCGCTTCATCTTGATCACGATCGCCTTGGCATCCGCGTTCGCAACATAGTCGTTGCCGAACGTCTGGAAGCCGTTCGCGATGATCTGCAGCCGAACCCTCGAGCCGATCGGGATCACGTCAAGAACCGCCTTGCCGTCCAGGTCGGTCTTCAACTCGAGCGCACCCTCTTCCTTGCCCTTCTCATTCACCGGGTGGAAGATCACGGCCGCATTTGGAATCGGCTTTCCGCTACTCGCCCGCACCACTTCGATATCGATCTTCATGGTCGGTGGCGGCGCCTTGTACTTGCGGCCGCGGCGCTCCTGTGCAGAGGAGACGAGCGTGGCGAAAATCAGCAGAAACGCAGCAGCGAAGCGAAGAAAAGAGCGGGAAAGCATGGGCCGATTCTAACCGCTCCGGCGTTCCTGCCCCGGGCCGCCTGCCACGCCACCCCTGCTCGGCATGCTGTGGATTAACCTGAGTGTCACACGCTCATATTGTGCGTCTGTCCACTTGACAACCATGCCCTTCGTTCCCTATCTTGGCACTTGAAGGGCGACACTGCTAACGGCCGCCCGCGCACCTCACTCGTGCGCTCCCCAGCGTCCGCCGCACCGCCCATACGACCTGGAAACCGATTCAACCCGCGGGCCTCCCGGCCTGCGCACCAAGAGAAGGAGAAACAATGCCAACAGCAACTGCATCCGCAGCGACTTCCACGTTTACCCCGCTGCATGACCGCATCCTGGTCCGTCGTGTCGAAGAGGGCGAGACCGTCCGTGGCGGCATCATCATCCCGGACACCGCCAAGGAAAAGCCCCAGGAGGGCGAGGTCATCGCCGTCGGCAAGGGCAAGTCCAACGACGAGGGCAAGGTGTTCCCGCTCGACGTCAAGGCAGGCGACCGCATCCTGTTCGGCAAGTGGGGCGGCACCGAGATCAAGATCGACGGCCAGGACTTTCTGATCATGAAGGAAGACGAAGTCCTCGGCATCCTGAAGTCCAAGTAACGCGGACACAGTTCTGAACCATCCGCCACCATCGCGGATACGTATCAAGGAGATAGAAACATGGCAAAGCAAATTCTGCACGGCGAAGATTCGCGTCAGGCCATCCTGCGCGGCGTGAACACGCTGGCTGACGCAGTCAAGGTCACCCTCGGCCCCAAGGGTCGCAACGTTGTCATCGAGAAGAAGTTCGGCTCGCCTACCATCACCAAGGACGGCGTCACCGTCGCCAAGGAGATTGAGCTCAAGGATTCACTCGAGAACATGGGCGCACAGATGGTCCGTGAGGTCGCCTCGAAGACCTCCGATGTCGCCGGCGACGGCACCACCACCGCCACCGTTCTGGCCCAGGCCATCTACCGCGAAGGCGTCAAGACCGTCGCAGCCGGTGCCAACCCCATGGCGCTCAAGCGCGGCATTGACAAGGCCGTTGAGGCCATCGTCGGCAAGCGCGATGAGCACGGCACGGTCCAGGGCGGCGCACTCTCCAAGTTCTCCAAGCCCGTCTCCGGCGAGATGATCGCCCAGGTCGGCACCATCTCCGCCAACTCCGACTCCACCATCGGCAACATCATTGCCGAGGCCATGAAGAAGGTCGGCAAGGACGGCGTGATCACGGTCGAAGAGTCGAAGACGCTCGAGACCCAGCTGGAAGTCGTCGAAGGCATGCAGTTTGACCGCGGCTACCTTTCGCCCTACTTCGTCACCGATCCCGACCGCATGGAAGCCGCGCTCGACGAGCCCTACATCCTCATCCACGAGAAGAAGATCTCCACGATGAAGGATCTGCTCCCGCTGCTCGAACAGACCGTCCAGACCGGCAAGCCGCTCGTCATCATCGCGGAAGATGTCGACGGCGACGCACTCGCCACCCTCGTGGTCAACAAGCTGCGTGGCTCGCTCAAGGTCGCGGCCGTCAAGGCCCCTGGCTTCGGCGATCGCCGCAAGGCCATGCTCGAGGACATCGCGAAGCTCACCGGCGGCAAGGCCATCACCGAAGACCTCGGCATCAAGCTTGAGAACGTCAAGCTCGAGGACCTCGGCCGCGCCAAGCGCGTCACCATCGACAAGGACAACACCACCATCGTCGAAGGCAAGGGTGACTCCAAGGCCATCGAAGGTCGCGTCAAGGAGATCCGCAACCAGATCGACAAGACCACCTCTGACTACGATCGCGAGAAGCTCCAGGAGCGCCTTGCGAAGCTGGTCGGCGGCGTGGCTGTCATCAAGGTCGGCGCTGCGACGGAGACCGAGATGAAGGAGAAGAAGGCCCGCGTTGAAGACGCGATGCACGCCACCCGCGCTGCGGTCGAGGAAGGCATCGTCGCCGGCGGCGGCGTCGCTCTGATCCGCTCGGCGAAGGATGTTGATGCCCTCGTCAAGACGCTCCAGGGCGATGAGAAGATCGGTGCCCAGATCGTCCGTCGCGCTATCGAAGAGCCGCTGCGCCAGATCGTCGGCAATGCCGGCGAAGAAGGTGCTGTGGTCGTCGGCAAGATCCTCGAAAGCACGGATCCCAACTTCGGCTACAACGCCGGTACCGGCGAGTACGAGGACCTGGTCAAGGCCGGTGTCATCGACCCAACCAAGGTCACCCGCACCGCGCTCCAGAACGCAGCCTCGATCGCCGGCCTCATGCTGACGACCGAAGCCATGGTCGCGGACATCCCTGAGCCGAAGTCCGCAGCCCCCGCTGGCGGTCACGGCGGCGGCATGGGCGACATGTACTAAGGACTGGCCGTCCAGGCAAAAGCGCCTTTGGCGCCGACACCGGCCGAACAGCGTTCAGCTACACGCTTAAGAAAGCCCCTCGCGCAAGCGAGGGGCTTTTCTGCGTCAGCATCAAGCGCGCTCTCAACCCTCCCCAATGCCACCGCGAGTTACTTCCTTGCCTTCCCTTCCTTGTGCGACAATCGGCCACTCCCCTCGGGCCCCCGCCCCATCATCTGAGAAGGATGTGCCCGCATGCCTGAAGCCCCGGAGAAACCTCTTACCTTCGAGATCGAACGCGACGGAGATGCCGCCGTCGTCAAGTGCCACGGGCGCCTCGTCGCCGGCACCACGCAGGAGTTCTACGAAGCCATCAAGCACTTACTGCCGCAGATCAAGCGCCTCACTGTCGATCTCGCAGAGCTGACTTACGTGGACAGCATGGGCCTCGGCACCCTGGTGCGCGCCTACACCACAGCCCGCCAGCACGGATGCGAGTTCCAGCTACTCCACCTCGGCAAGCAGGTCCGCAACCTGCTCAAGCTGACCAACCTGCTCTCCGTCTTCGCCCACGCCGAAGACCACGGCATCACCGTCGCCTAGCTCCTGCGCGGACGGCGACACGCGACCTCCGGGTGACGACGAAGTGCTTCGCCTGCGCCTTTCGGTGCGCGATTGGTTTCGATTGATGGAGTGACCACAACGGCAAAATGAGCATGTCAGATACTTTGTAATACAACGTATTCTTAAGAGCATGCAGCAGAAGACAGTCACCTTCCGCGCCCCCGGCGACAAGATTAAGGCCCTCGACGCCCTCGCTGCCGTGCAGCAGCGTGATCGCAGCTTCGTCCTCAACGAAGCCGTGGACCAGTACCTCTCGCTGAACGACTACCACACGGCCCTCATCCAGGAAGGCATCCGCCAGGACGACGCCGGAGAGCACGTCAGCCATGAAGAGGTTCGAGCGATGCTCGATGCTCTGGTCAAGCGCCCGGCAAAGAAAGCTCGCAAGAAAGCGCAAACCACGAAGGCGGCGACAAGGACGCGAGCAAAGGCTGCGCGTTGAGTCCTGCACCCCGCCTGCCCGTCATCTGGACACGGCAGGCGACGCGCGATCTGGCGGGCGCTCACGCCTACATCGCTCGTGACAGCCTGGCTGCCGCCGACCGTCAGGGCTTCATGATCTTCCACGCAGCCGAGAGCCTCAGCCACTTCCCGCAGAAAGGCCGCTCTGGTCGGATCGACGGAACATGCGAATTGGTCGTCGTGGGCACCTCCTACATCGTGGCCTACCGGCTACGCGACGGTTCAGTGCGCATTCTCGCCATCCTGCACCGTGCGCGCCGCTGGCCCGACGACTTCGCCGCGCCCTGATCTCCCGTTCCGGAACGCGGGCAAATTTCGTTGGCCGACTCACCCCCGCAAACTCGCTACACTGGAAATAGAGAACAAAATCTCAGCCGGCATGACAGCCGCAGTCAAACGCCACCGCCTCGGTGGCGTTTTTGCGTCTGGTGCTTGCTGACCCTACAGGGGTACAGGCTAAGTTCTGCAGTTGCAAATGTTTAGCCGTAAGCCCAATGATTGGACATCTTTGTGAGCGCCACTGGAGCTATCCCGCACATTCCACGTCGCTTCTGCCGAACCTTCCCATACCGGAGGGGGGAGGGGTCCCCGGTCACGGTACCCGCCCCCGCAGTGAGCCAGCCCGCAAACGACGAGCGCCCTTGAGGCCGGCTTGCCGTTCGCAACCAAGCCGGGCGCCAGCCGTCAGTGTCCCTGCATCCTCACCGGCGCACCGGCATCGAAGCGGTGTGACGACAACTCCGCTCCAGGCCGCGAACACCATTCATCCCGAGACGCGCATCGGTCACGTCCACCTCAAGGTGGCGAACCTCGATCGAGCCCTCGCCTTCTATCGTGACGTTCTTGGCTTCGCGGTGACGCAGCGCCTCGGCGATGCAGCGGCCTTCCTCTCGGCGGGTAGCTACCATCATCACATCGGCCTGAACACCTGGGAGAGCCGCAACGGAGCCGCGCCTGCACCCCACACCACTGGCCTTTACCACCTCGCAATTCTGTACCCCACGCGCGCGGAGTTGGCCGACGCACTTCGCCGCCTGGTCGCCGCCGGCATCCCGCTCGAAGGCGCGGCCGACCACGGCGTCAGTGAAGCGCTCTACCTGCGCGACCCGGACGGCAATGGTGTGGAACTCTACCGGGACCGCCCGCAAACAGAATGGCCTCGCACCGCGTCGGGCGAGCTGACGATGCAGACCCTGCCGCTTGATCTCCGCGCCCTCCTCGCCGAAGCTCGCGACGTCCCACGGTCCTGAGATCGCTTCATAGAAGAAGCGACACATGCTGCCACTGCTCACTGCCCGCTTGTGTTGGAGGAACCCATGATCATCCGCGCCGTCGCTGCCCTGCTCTCGCTTGCCGCCCTCCAGGCGCCCGCTGCCGACACGACCCTGCCGCCAGCCGACAGCACAGTGGCCGCCGAGGCGCTTGGCCGTGGCGTGCAGGTCTACCGCTGTGAAGGGCAGAGCGACGCATTCACCTGGGTCTTCACCGAGCCACGCGCCACTCTCTACCCACTCGCGGCAGGCGCGACGGAGGAGCAGACAGCGGTGGGCCAGCACGGAGCCGGCCCGGTGTGGCGGTGGAAGGATGGCAGTGCGGTCACCGGCAAGCTAGTCCAGAAGCTGCCGGCCCCCGATGGTCACTCCATTCCGTGGCTCCTGCTCTCAGCCGTGAAGACGGATGATGCAAAGCCGGGTGGAGTGCTGGACGGGGTGGTCTACGTGCGGCGCTCGAACACCGTCGGCGGCAGTGCGCCAGCGGAGGGCTGTGACTCCCAGCATGCAGGAACAGAAGCCCAGGTTCGTTACACCGCGACCTACACCTTCTACCGGGCCGCGCAGGCTCGGTAGACGGCAATCAGATCTACCAGTAGGCGAGAACCGTCTTGCGCCATGCCTGGGCGAAGTAGACGAATGCGATAACGATGACCAGGCGGGCGACGAGGCCGCTGAGTTCGAGAAGAATGCTCTGCTCCAGGTGAAACGCGGCCTCAACGAACAGCGCGCAAACCAGGATGATGGCGGTGGGAATTCCTAACACTTTCAATCGGTAGTGGCTCATAGGCAGAGTGTAGGCAGCTACCAAGACACGCGACATTCCACAGAAGCGTCAGTTACCTTTCCACCTCCCGGCCTTGCTGTTCATGCAACTGTTACAGACGCAGAAGAGGGCCGGCGCATGCACCGGCCCTCCGCCGCCCTGCAGCCCAGTCCTACTTGGGCGATGCCATCGAGCTATCGGCCTTCTTCTTGCCGATCGGCGATGTCTTCGCCATGCGGTAGCCAGCCTTCTGCGCATCGGCTTCACTCATGAACTTGCCATTCTTCGTCTTCCCGTACTGCGCATCATCCTTGTGGTAGACCTTCGTATTCACGTTCGCCCAGACCATGCCCTTCGCCTTCGCATCGGCGATTTCGGCGTCGGACGGCGCATTCGCCGCGGGCTTCGTCGCGCGCGCGCTCTTCGCCGGAGCGCCAGACGACGCAGTGGACTGCGCTGGTGAGGCGGCCTGAGCCATCGCGCCAGGGATGATACCGCCGGTCAACGCCAACATCAGGACTAGTGAGACTCCACGCATTGTTTGCTTCCCTTTCGTATGCAACAGTCGCCCCTTGGTGGGGCGCACACGACTAGACACCACGCAGCAGAAAAAGGCAACTCAGGTCTGCGATGGAATGGACCCGTAGAACTCAGGATGCAGCGCGTTGGCCGTCCGGCGCAGACGTGAGTGCCGCGGTGTCGTGACTCTGCTCGAGGTACTCGCGCTTTGCTTCCGCAGCGTCCTCGGAGAGGAGAAAACGCAGCGCGTAACAGGTGAACAGCGGGTTGCCGACTAGATAGCGATACGCCAGCCGTCGCGGCTCCTGCATCCAGCGGAACACCCACTCCAGCCCAGCACGTTGCATCCAGAGTGGAGCACGGCGTCGAATGCCGGCAAGCAGTTCGAAGCTGCCGCCCACCCCGACCGCCACAGGCACGCCCAACTGGCGGATATGGCGTTGGATGAAGTACTCCTGCTTGGGCGCGCCCAGGGCGACAAACAGGATTGCCGGCCGAGCCGCACGAATACTGCGCAGCACTTCGTTCAGAACCTCCGGCCTTTCTTCGAAGCCGACCGGCGGGCACCCCACACCGCTGACTTCGAGACCGGGGAAGCGGTCCATCAACAGTGCGGCCGTAGCTCCGGCGGCGCCAGGCAGGCCGCCCAGCAGGTAGATGGGAAGATTGTTCGCTGCAGCAGCTGCGCACAGCGGTGGGATCAGATCTACGCCGGTGATGCGCTCCACCTGCTCTGCACCCAGCAGACGGCACATGCGGACAATCGGCATACCATCCGCACAGATGTAGTCGGCATGCTCCAGGCATCTGCGAAATGTGCCGCTCTGGTTCGCGAGCACGTAGAACTGCGCATTCGCCGTGACGACATGTCTCGTCGGCGCGCCGGCATAGATGTCCGCGATGAGACGGACCGTGAGCGCCTCGGCATCGACCGCACTGATGCGAAGTGGGCCAACATTGACCTCTGGAGTGGACTCCTGGGCAAGCGGCGGGGCCTCGAACGGTGTACGGGTTTTCTCATCCACTGCGAATACCAAAGCTCTGTTCCTCCGGATCAGCGACCCCATGGAGCCGGCTGATGCGCTCAAGAGCTCGCTTCCAAGAGCGGGCCCGTCAATGGTTGGATGCGAGCGTGGATAGGGATGTTCCGGCGCCTGATAAGGCGATCTTTGTACGATGCCAGCTGCTGCGCGTAGGGTTCGATGGATGCCAGGTGAAACAGCCGCGTCAGGCGGAGCTGCTCTTAGAGAGAGCGCCACGGCTCCCGGTCGATGTTGTCGTGTCAACGAGCGTGCGAAGATCAACAACATGCCGTCCCGCTTAACCGGGCAGACACTTCTGCTCGACGCCGATGACACACTCTGGGAAAACAACATCTACTTCGAGCGAGCGATCGCGAAATTCATCGATTACTTCGACCATCAGCACCACACACCCGCCCAGGTACGCAGCGTTCTCAATCGCTGTGAGCACGAAACGATCGCAAAGCACGGCTACGGCATGCGCAGCTTTGAGCGGTCGCTGATCGCCTGCTTCGCGGAGCTCTCCACCGCGCCGCCGTCGTCAGAACAGACCGAGCAGATCGCTCGCTTCGCTCAGTCGATTGCTGAAGAGGCGACTGTGCTCCTGCCTGGCGTCGCAGAGGTCATGCCGGTACTGGGCAAACGGCACCGTCTCATCCTCGTCACGAAGGGCAACCGCGAGGAGCAACAGCTCAAGATCGAGCGCTCGGGTCTGCATGCTCACTTCACTGCCGTGGAGATCGCGGCAGAGAAGCACGAGCATGCGTACCGCGAGATCATCGCCCGCTATCAACTCCAGCCAGCTACAACCTGGATGATCGGCAACAGCCCGCGGTCCGACATCAACCCGGCACTGGCGGCCGGACTGCATGCGGTCTATGTGCATCACCCGAGTACCTGGGTGTTGGAACAGGATGCAATCACCGCGCCTGAGCCACCCCAAAGGCTGGTACAGCTCGAGTGCTTCTCTGCCCTAGCGGATTTGTTCTGAGCTCTTTCCTCGTGCCGTAAACATGGCGCAGTCTTTCCGGTGGCGTTCTATGGCAGGGCAACCACTGATCGATGCCTGGTCGGAATCGGGATCTGACCTTCTCGTGTAAGTCAGCGCTGCCTTTCGTAACCTGGCAAAGAACGTGTTTGGCACCTCGCGTGCCTGTTCCCGAAGTGGTCACAGAGAGCAGCACTTAGCCCTCTCCCTGCCCCCATCCGGGGCACTCGCTCCCCCGTTCTGGGGAGCAGATCTCGGCAAACGGGCCACCTCACCTTACGGAAGTAATTTGTCAGAAGTGGGATACGGCCCCAATCTGGCACCGAGGTGCAGGTATGAAGACTCTGACCGCTTCCGTGGTATTGCTGTTCGGCCTTGCGGCTTCCGCCCAGACTCCGAACGTCTCCGCCAGCAGCAGCCTGGATTTAGACACCGTTATGGGCATGCACTCGCTCGGCGAGCGCGGGGTGGCGCAGACCTTCAATGGCGGCGCCTGCCACGTGACTCCGGTGTCGGACCTGCCGGTTGCGGTGCGCAGCATCTTCGGCCAGCCCGTCTCCTCGATCTTCGTCGGCCAGACACCAGCCGCCTCTCACTTCATCGCCAGTGACATCGATAAGACCTACTTCGCGAATGGCAAAGTAGTCGTCTCGATGTGCACACACCTGAAGGCTGGTGACGAGCTGAACGAGATGCGCCGCACCGCCGCGAAGCACGGCGTGCCCAACGCAACCCGGCTTTCCTGGATGTGGGAGACGCTCTCCTTCGACGAGAACACGCACGAAGAGACGGTGCTCTCGCGCTACTACCTGGACGAGCACGGCATGCTGGTGAAGGCCGTCGGCGAGCTGTTCCCGGGCATGCCGGCATTGATGGTTCTACAGCCCACGAACCCTGCCTTTCACCACGATATCGAAGCCTTCCTGCAGAGCCACCGTCCGCCAGTCCAGTCCGCCCAAGTGACCCACTCGGTCGGCCAGTAGAGCTCTCCCACTTTTTCTCCCCCGCAGCCGCGCCTCTCTCCCCCGGAGGCGCGGCCGGTTCACATTAAGGGCGCGGACTGAGTGGAATCAGAGTCGCGTTCAGGCCCGGTCCCTGCATGGAGAGGCGCGGTGGACCGGCGGCTCCGGAGAGTGCGTCGGCAACGGGCGCATTGGTCTGCGTCACAACCCGCACACGATGCGGGCCCTCCTCCAGCGCCGCGCTGATCCGCACCGATTGCACCGCGTAACCGGTCGAGCCACAGACCTGTAGCCGCATCTTTGGTGTGGCCACCGCCGGCAGATCGTCAATCTGCACTGTAGCCGGCTGCGCAGACAGCAGCGTGAAGGTGTAGCCGCCCTCGACAGGCACATCAATCTGGCTCTCAATAGCGCTCTGCCCTGCAGCTTCTTGCGGCGTCGCCTCATGGAACGCCGGGTGCGATCGCTCGGCGATGACGACCGGCTGCGCCCTCCACGATGCAGCGCCGCTCGCCTGCGTCGTGTGCAGCACTACAAGGAAACGGCCGCTGCCATCGAGGTAGGTTCCTGCATCGTCCGGGAAGGCGTGACGCACGATTGCTCCTTCCGCCGCCGTGCCATCCCCAAAAGTCCAGGAGAACCGCTGCCCCGGTTGCGGTTGTGCAGTGGCACGGAACGTGATGGCGCGGTGCGGTCGCAACAGTCCCGTGTCGTAGGCGAAGCCTATATCTTCCGGCGTGACCGAGGGAGCGGCCGTGCCCTCGACCCGAAGCTCTTCGGGGTTGAATGGCACACCCAGCAAGGAGACGCCACTGACGTCGCCCTTCAACGTTGACGGCAGCATGCCGGGCCCGTCCAGCGCAGCAATGTTGCTGAACTGTAGGTCGCGTATCTCAGGGTCGGGCTGACGGATCTGGAATAGCGAATACCAATCCTCGAGCCGGATGTTCTCGAACGAGTAGTCGGAGTGGCGACCGTGGCCCTCGGGATCTGCCCACAGCTCGAAGAATGCGAATGGCACCTTGCAGGCGCCAAAGCCGGTGTGTAGCACATCCAGGTTGCGCAGATGCACATGGGCCGAGTTGAACGTCTTTTCCGGCCAGCCGACGCGCATGATGTTCGAGACACTCGTCGAGACTACTGTATCCTCTACGGTGACATTATTTACGTCATGTCCCGGCGTCCGAATCGCCTCTTCGCTGTAGCCCTCCCAGTTACCCTGGAGCGCGAACACATCATCAGAGGCGCGAAAGAACGAATCGCGGACTGTTGTGTCGCCGCCGCCCAGCCAATCCATGCCGTCCTGGTTGGCATCGTTCGGGTTTCCGCCGATCACCTTGATGTTGTAAAAGCCGATGTGGTGCGAGTCGCGCATCTGGATCTGCCAGGTGCGGCTGCGCACAACGCACGTGATGCCATCGATCTCGAGATTGCTGGCCTGGTCCATGACGATGCAATGCCAGTTCGGCCGATGCATCCAGCCCTCGTCGGTCTTGGGGTTCTGCGGTCCGTCGTAGACGATCGTGCCGCGACCAAAGACGTGCACATCGTGCACCTGCCAAAGATTGAGTGCCCCGAAGATGACCGCCCCATCTGCGAGATAGATCGACTCCCCGCTGTGCGCATCGATGTTCTCGTGGTGAGCGCCCGGACCGAAGTAGCGAATGCCCGGCGTCTCTGCGTTGATGCTTCGCGACTCAGGTGAGTTCGCGAAGAGAAAGAGCATCTCGGCATCGGCGAAGTGGTCGCCGGGTCGGCTGATCGACACCTTCGCGGGACCGTTCAGGCGGAAGCGCAATGTTGCGCCCATCCGCTGCGGGCGAATGCCCAGCCGCAGCGGTTGAATCTCTACGCCCCGGTCCCAGTAATGCGCGTCCGGCGCCGTAACTCGCACCTCGGCCGGACCGGAGAGATCGAAGTTGAGCAGGTAGTAGCCGCTGGCGGCGTGCAACACCGGCGTGCTGCGGCCATTCACGGCAACGAGAAAGTGGGTCGAGCGAATCTCCGCCGGCACCGGCGCAAACGCTGGCGCCGCGTAGCTGATGCTCGCGAAGAGTACAAGCCCGCACACGAGCGCAACGAGTGTGAAGGTGCGGCGCAGTTGTAAGCGAAGACGAAAGGGTGGCATGAGCAGCGCCACCCATCCTAACGTCACTCTGAAGCGAAGCCTGACAGCTAACGGATCAGGCCGACGCTAATCGCGGTCGTGCCCATGTCCGTGGCCATGACCGTGCCCGCGATCGTCATCGCGGTCCTCATCATCGTGCTTGTAGTGGCCGTAGGCGTGGCCGCGCCCGTGCTCCGGCTGGCCCCAGTAACCGCGGTGATAGCCCCAACCCTGCGGCCCCTGTTCATAGTGCGGGCCGTACCAGAACGCACCCGGATAGGGGGGCCGCTCGTAGTGGCCGGCAATCCAGCGGTAGCGCGGTCCCTCCGGAGCCCAGAAGCCGTTCACCCAAAAGAACTCCGGCGCAGGCGGCGGGGGCGGTGGCGCCTCCACGCGAATGGGCGGCGGTGGAACACCCAGGAAGATGTTGATCTGCGACCAGCCCGGGGTGGACAGCATGAGCGCCAGCGAGGTGGCAGCCAGAATCTTCTTCATCGGTCAGCTCCGTTTCTTTCGTTTGGATCAGTAGAGGATCAATACAACAGGACTGCCAGTCGATAGGTCGTGAAGCCGCCCTGGTGGCCGGCATTGCATGCGCCCACCGAGGCACTGTGGAAGCGTCCGGTGCTCAGCTTTTGTTCCAGCACATCGGGCAGACGACTCAGGTCCGAGCCCTCCCAGCGCATGATGAAATTTGGCCGCTGGCCGGCGAAGCCATGGTCCATCGCGCAGCTCTGCCGTGCGGCGGACGACGAGCTCACCTGCCGAACACCGCGCTCGGCAACCAGCTGCTCCACCTTCTGCTCAATCTGCGACGAGCCCATCTGTGCAACCGCCGCCGAGAAATCTTCGACCGCCCACAGCGAACCACCCTGTCGCACAAGCCCGATGCCCACCTGATCCAGGCGCGGGTCGAGAATGTTGTGCCGGTGAGGCGGTGAGTGCATCCACTCGTTCTCAACAACCTGCGGAGTGGGAGCGACTGCGACATTCTCAGCAACGGTCGAGAAATGGGCGCCGGTCTGGCCGGCACGCGTCATCAGGTCAGGTTCGCCAGAATACTGATGCGATAGATTGCCTGCGTGGGCCATGCGCAAGGCGTGTGCCTGTGCCGCGCGGGTCAGTGCGGGGTTGAAGCGCAACGGTGACAACCCATGCTGCGCGCGATCGGCGTTGGTCTCGGCCAGCAGCTGCCGAGCCTCTGCGGACTGCGCAGGTGCGCGCAGGCCCAGCATCGACGCGCAGACCAAAAACGCCAAACCCAGGTGTGTCGCTCTCCGCATTGCAACCCTCCGTCCTATTGAACCCGATCTGGGACCGGATACCGCTCCCACGAAAGGGGTAACAGCGGGAGAGGCGGAAAGTTGCGCGACGGCGCTGCGGGTTAGAGGCCTAGCTCCTGCTTGGCCTCGGCAAACTTCGCCACCGCGAACTCAAGCTCCGCGCGGGTGTGCGCGGCCGAGATCTGCGTGCGGATGCGCGCCTTGCCATGCGGCACCACGGGAAATGAGAACGCGACGACGTAGATGCCCTTGGTGAGCAGCAGCTCGGCCATGTTCGAGGCCACAACTGCATCCCCGAACATGACCGGCACGATCGGATGATCGCCGGGGAGGATGTTAAAGCCGAGGGCCGTCATCTGCTCACGGAAGAACTGCGTATTCGCGCGCAACTGCTCGCGCAGTGCCCCGGACGCAGTGACCAGGTCGAGCACCTTGAGCGATGCTGCGACGATCGGCGGCGCGACGGAATTCGAAAACAGGTAGGGCCGGGAGCGCTGGCGCAGCAGATCGACGATAGCCTTACGCGCGCTGGTGTACCCGCCACTGGCGCCGCCCAGCGCCTTGCCGAGCGTACCCGTCAGGATGTCCACCCGACCCTCCACGCCGCAGGCCTCTGGCGTTCCGCGCCCGTCTTCGCCGATAAAGCCGACGGCGTGCGAGTCATCCACCATCACCAGCGCGTCGTACCTCTCGGCCAGGTCGCAGATCTCAGGCAGCTTCGCAAGGTAGCCGTCCATCGAGAAGACGCCATCGGTCGCGATCATGCGAGTGCGGGCGCCGCTCGACTCCTGCAGCTTTGCTTCGAGGTCGCTCATGTCACAGTTCCTGTAGCGGAAGCGCGCTGCCTTCGAAAGCCGGATGCCGTCAATGATGCTGGCATGGTTCAGCTCGTCCGAGATGATCGCGTCCTCGGGCTCCATCAAGGTTTCGAAGAGCCCCCCGTTGGCGTCGAAGCAGGAGCCATAGAGGATGGTGTCCTCCATGCCAAGAAAGGCGCTCAGCCGGTCCTCAAGCTGCTTATGGATCTGCTGCGTTCCGCAGATGAAGCGCACGCTCGCCAACCCATAGCCCCAGTCGCGCAGCGAGGCTTCGGCTGCTTCGACAATGGCCGGATGATTGGCGAGCCCGAGATAGTTGTTCGCGCACAGGTTCAGCACGGTGCCGCTGGCCACGGCCACCTCGGGCTGCTGCGGTCCGCTGATGACGCGCTCCCGCTTGTACAGCCCCGCCTTCTCGATCTCTCCGAGCCGCCCTTCGAGCAGCTGCTGCACCCTGCCGTACATCGTCCTCCTCGGTGCGCCTGGTCGCGCGTGACCCAATAGATTAGACCAGTGCGGGGATTACCGCCCGACTCTGCCCGCCGAAGCACACCTGGTCAAAACCGCCTTCCACGCCCAGAAGGCGCGCGATCGCCGAATCCTATACCGTGGGATCATGGTCAACGTGCTCGCGGTCGTCGGTTTAGGTTTCGTGCTGGGCATGCGGCATGCCACAGACCCCGATCACGTTATCGCGGTCTCGACCATCGTGACGCGCCAGCGCAGCGTGCGGCATGCGGGGCTGATCGGCGCGCTCTGGGGCGTCGGCCACACGGTCACCATCTTTGCGGTGGGCATCCTCATCATTCTGTTCCGCGTGACCATTCCGCCGCGCATCGGGCTTACCATGGAGTTGATTGTCGGCTTCATGCTGATCCTGCTCGGAGTGCTCAACCTGACGGGCGTACTGCAATGGATCACACACCGTTTCACGCCAGGGCATCATCACCACCATCCCGATTCTGAGCCGGCAGTGGCCCACAGCCACGCGCACCAGCACGACGGCAGCGCGCACCAGCACATCCACCAGCACGCAATTGCCCCCAATGCGGCTCCCTCTGGTTTTGGCGGCCGTCTGCTCGAGCGGCTTGGGCTCTACCAATTACTCCGACCGCTCGCGATCGGCCTCATTCATGGCATGGCCGGGTCCGCAGCGGTGGCGCTGCTGGTGCTCGCAGAGATCCGCAACCCGCACTGGGCTGTCGCCTATCTGCTGGTCTTCGGCGTGGGCACGATTGCTGGCATGATGCTGATCACACTCGTGATCGGCACGCCCTTCGCCTGGGCCGGCGGCCGCTCTGCCCGGCTGAATCGCGGGATGGCCGTCGCCTCCGGTCTCCTGAGCGTGGCCTTCGGGCTGTTCATCACGGCGCAGATTGCATTCACGGACGGGCTCTTCTCCGCTCATCCGCACTGGACCCCCCAGTAAGGCGAAGCGCTCCCTCCACCGCAGGGTGGATATGTCACAGCGCAGCTAACGATCTCTCTTCCGTTTGCATCCTTCATGTGAAGTAGTTTTTCTTCGCGGCTCATTGATTCGAGAACCATCGAACGAACCGGTCGTGGAGGACACGACGCACCGCGCCACTCCACCGGGAGTGGCAGACGGGTGCGCATGCGTATCACGCTTCAGGAGAAAGGACTTTGTCCACCATGACGCCATCCCCCAACACCCGCTTCGGGCGGTTGCTGCTTGCCGCCTCCGCTGCTCTTGTCTGCACTCTGCCGGTTGCGGCCCAGTACAACGCCAGCATTCAGGGAACCGTGACCGACACGACCGGCGCAGCCATCCCAGGAGCCCAGGTCTCCGTCACCGACACGGAGACGAACCGCACCCTCCAGGCCACCAGCAACGACAGCGGCACCTTCAGCATCAACCAGCTTCCGCCGAGCACCTACCGCGTCCAGGTGACGCGCGATGGCTTCACACCGAAGCAGCTCAACAACGTCAAAATTCTCGCCGAGCAGGCCAACGCGCTCAACGTGCAGTTGCAGGCTGGCGGCGCGACACAAACCGTCACGGTGAACGCAGCGGACAAACCGCTGATCGACACGCAGACCGGCCAAATCAGCGGGACGATTGATCAGCAGCAGATCTCGCACCTGCCGTCCTACGGGCGCGACGTCTTCCAGCTCGTGTCGCTCACACCTGGCGTCTTCGGCGACGCCTCGCAGGGTGCGGCAGGCGGTACCAATACGCTGCCCGGCAACCAGGGCCCCGGGGGATCGAGTGGCGCGAGCGGCATCTTCGTCACGGAGAACCGTCCACAGGCCTCAGCGAACGGCGGCCGTACCGACCAGAACAACATCACGCTCGATGGCGCTTCCATCAACAGCGTGACCTGGCAGGGCGCCGCCGTGGTGACGCCGAGCGAGGACTCCATCAAGGAGGTGCGCGTCACCGCGAACAGCTACGACGCGACCTTCGGCCGCGCTGGCGCAGCGCAGATTCAGGCGCTCTCGCAGAACGGCACAAATCAGTTTCATGGCTCGGCCTTTTTCAAGGCGAATCGCCCGGGGCTGAATGCCTACCAGCGCTACGACCCCGAGAACAACCCGAAGCGCAATGACTCGCGCTTCAACCAGATTGGCGGAACGGTCGGCGGCCCCATCTGGAAGGACCATGTCTTCTTCTTCTTCTCTTACGAGACGATTCGCAACAACGCAACGAGCATCGGCGGTGGGTGGTACGACACGCCGCAGTTGGACGGCTCTGCGCCGGGCGGCTCGATCGCCGCGGCATACCTTGGCGCTAAAGGCGCCGGCGCTGCGTACACACGCGTGCTCGAAGGTCCCAACGACCCACACAAGTGCGCGGACATCGGTCTCGTGCAGGGCGTGAGCTGCAACTTCATCGAGGGCCAGGGTCTCGACATCGGGCGTCCGCTGGTCGGGCTTCCCCTTGGCGCGAAGGACCCCTCCTACGTCAGCCCGACGCAGCCCGGCTTAGGCGGCGACGGTACTGGCAGCCCGGCAAATCTGGACGGCGTTCCGGACATCTTCTACGTCTCCACCATTGCGCCGAATACGCAGACTGCGCAGCAGTTCAATGGACGACTCGACTTCCAGGTCACCAGCAAGGACCTGGTCGCATTCAATATCTACAACGTGCCGCTCGACTCGACGACCTACAACGGTCCGTCTCGCGGTTATAACCTCTTCCATCACAACCAGCTCAACTATGCTGAAACGCTGTTGTGGAATCACATCTTCTCGCCCACCTGGCTCAACGAAGCCCGCGTGAATGCCGCCGGCTGGAAGTGGAACGAGGTCACCAGCAATCCGCAGGCACCTGTGGGCCTCCCCTCGGCAAAAATCCAGACTGCGACCAATGCCATCTCGTTCGGCACCCTGCAGACGGACAACAGCTCGACAGGGCTCCAACAGTTCGGACCGCTGGTTGGCAGCGTCTTCAACCAGGCGACCTACACGGTGCGCGACCAACTCACCAAGGTCGCGGGCAATCACAACGTCCGCTTCGGTGCGGAGGCGACAAAGCTCGAGTATCTCGACGAGGCGACGTCCAACGCTGTGCCGACCTACTCCTTCCTCAACTACTGGGATTTTTTGAACGATGCGCCCGTGGGTGAAGCTGCAACCGCAGACCCTCGCAACGGCCAGCCCTCCTCCTTCCGCAAGGACCTGCGCAACAACCTGTACTCCGCCTTCATCCAGGACGACTGGAAGCTGAAGCCAAACCTCACGGTCAATCTCGGCCTGCGCTGGGAGTACTTCGGCTCACTCTCGGAGAAGCGAGGCAATCTCGCGAATCTGCGCCTCGGCACCGGCGCGAATGTGCTCTCCGGCATTCGCTTCCAGGTGGGCGGCAATGAGGTGACGCCGCCCAAGTACAACTTCGGCCCGCAGGTGGGCTTTGCCTGGAGCCCGGTGAGCGCGAACGGCAAGCTCGTGTTGCGCGGCGGGTTCGGCATCGGTTACAACCAGCTCGAGCTTGCCATCACGACCAACACACGCTTCAACCCGCCGTTCCTTGCGCAGAACACCACGCTCACTGGCAACCAGATTCTGTACGCACTGGGCTCTAACAACTACGCGCTCGGCGGTCTGCCCGCGAACCCAGCACTGCGCACCACCTTCGACGCCAACAACCTGCCGACCACGCCGGGCGTGGCGCTCAACGTCACCGGTCTGCCTTCCGATTTGCCGACTGCGTACACCTATCGCTTCTCGCTCGAAGGCCAGTACGACTTGGGCCACAACTGGGTGGCGACACTCGGCTACCAAGGCAGCCAGGGGCGTCACCTGCCGCTGCAGACCAATCTGAACGCGGCCTATGCACCGGCCGTGCTCGCCGGTCAGGCCGCTTACAACCCGCGGCTCAATTACATCTCGTGGTTCTATGACGAGGGACGGTCGAACTTCAACGCTCTGCTCACCGAACTGCAACACCAGTTCGCGCATAACTTCCAGCTCGATGCGCAGTACCGCTGGTCGAAGTCGCTCGACGATGGGTCCGGCCCGTACACGGTACCCGATTACATCTTCCTGCCTCGCCTGAACTACGGACCCTCCGACTACGATGTACGCAATTACTTCAAAGTCTGGGGACTCTACTCGCCGGTCTTCTTCCACGGCAACCACAGCTGGGCCGAGAAGCTGGCTGGCGGCTGGACCTTCAGCGGCATCCTGAACACACACTCCGGCTTCCCGTTCAATCCGATCTACTCCGGCATCGGCTCGAACGCCGTGATCCCGAACAGCGGACAGGGCAACCTGCGTCCGGGCGCGTACCTCGGCAACGCTGGAACCAGCCAGAGCACGGACGTGTTCAAGCAGAGCAACGGCAACTTCTCCAACTCCGGCACAAACGGGGCGGACGGGGTCTACTTCGTAAAGCCAGCTGTCGTCGAGAACACGCAGTCCTGGCCAAACACGGACGGGACCGCGCCGACTCCCACTGCCCTGCCGCAAATTCCAGGTATCGGCCGCAATGCCTTCCGCGGGCCGCATTACTTCGACGTGGATGCCACCGCGACGAAGGCCTTCGGACTCCCGAAGGTGCCCGGGCTGGGTGAGAATGCGCGGCTCGAGATTCGCGGCAACGCCTACAACCTGTTCAACAAACTCAACCTGTTCCAGCCCGAGACCAACATCACGGCCGCGCACTTCGGACGCGCGAACCAGGTGCTGGGTGGACGCACGGTGGAGATCGAGGCGCACTTCCGCTTCTAGGCTGCGCAGCAACAGCAAAAGGCCGTCGGCAGATACCGGCGGCTTTTACTTTTGCCTGTTAAGCAGGCAGGGACGGGATCGGCAGGCTCGCATCGCCGTACACGGCGCGATTCGCCATCGCGGCCGCCACTGCGGAGCCATAGCCAACACGTGCATCGGCCAACGGGTGCTGCTTCGTGCGAACACTGTCAATGAAGGCACGGCACGCGGTCAGCGTCGGATCTTCCTGCACCGTGACCGGCAGCCGCTCTCCCGGCCCGCGATACGGCATCTCCTGCTGCGTGCCGTAAGAGGCGCCGGTCGTGATCCCGTGCTGCAGCACCTGCTCGCCAGACACGTGCGGCGGGTCCGCCTTGCGCTTGCGCTCGTAGAAGAACGTGGCGTCTTCAATCGTGATCGCCATGCTGCCCTCTGTTCCGTAGACCCAAAGTTCGTTGCCGACCTGCGCGTTGTCAGTGAGCGCGCTGAACATCAGCCGTCTTCCGCCCGGATAACTGAACACCGCCTGTACGTTGTCGCCCACCGTGCGGCCATCGTGATAGCGAACGATGCTCGTCATGCCGGTCACCCGCTCGGGCGTCGCGCCGAAGACCCAGTTCGCGATGTCGATGTGGTGCGAGCCGAGCTCCGTCACCAGGCCGCCGGACGTCTCGCGGTAGAGCCGCCAGTTGATCAGGTGCTCGAGCGTACCGCCCGGGTCGGGGCTCGGCACCGGACGCCGCCAGTTGTTGTTGCGATGCCAGTATGCGTACACATGCGTGGGCTCGCCGATCTTGCCCTTGCGGATTTCGTCGATCGCAGCCGTCACCCACGGCGCGTAGCGATACTGATGGCCGACCTGAAACAACGCACCCGGTGCGCGCGCGGCTTGGTAGATCTCCACGCATTGCTCCGGAGTGAACCCGAGCGCCTTCTCGCCATACACTGGGCGTCCTGTCTTGAGGGCGGCAAGCACATGCTCTGCGTGATGAGCCAGCGGCGTCGCGATGACGATCGCATCGAGGTCGCGACGCGCAAGCAGCTCTTGGTACTCACGCGTCGCGGGGACGTCAACCCCAGCGAGGTGATTCACCTGCGCATAGCGTGGCTCGTAGATGTCGCAGATCGCCGCGATGCGCGCGCCCGGAACATGTAACAACTGCCGGATCAGTTCCTGGCCCCGGCTGCCCGGTCCAATGACCCCGATGCGCACCTCGTCGTGACGCTCCGTCTCGCTCTCCGCGCCAAACGCGCTTACTCCACCCAACCCGATCCCCATCCATGCGGCGGAGGCCCCGCCCAGCAACTCGCGTCGATTCAATGACCGCTCCCTTCCGCAACAGCCTACTCGTTTGGCCAGCGCCAGCGCTCCTGCGCTTCACCGCGATCTGCGGGAAGCACGACCAGCGCTGCGTCCGCGTACGGCAACGAGCGCATCAGCCTACCGCGTCCGCCGTGATCGAGCACGAACACGGCGTTCGACAGCGCATCGCTGTCCGTCGCTGAAGGCGCGATCACCGTCGCCTGCAGCCGACCCTCGACCGGCCGTAATGTCCGCGGATCCATGATGTGGCAATACGTATGACCGCCGCTGACGAAGTGCTTCTCCGAGCAGTTCGCGGTCGACAGCGACATATCCCGCAGCCGAACCGTCGCGACCGACGCCTCGCCATGAAGCGGATCCGGAATACGCACCAGCCAACCACGTGTGCCCGGCGGCGCGCCCAGTCCGTAGAGTGTGCTCGAACCAGCCGACAGCAGCGCTGCGCGCACACCATCCGCTCGCAGTGCGGCGACCGCCTCATCCACAGCGAATCCCTTGCCGATACCGCCGGGGTCGAGTTCAAGGCCGTCGGCACTGAAGCGAACACGGCGCGTCACTGAGTCCAACTTCACCCGCTGCCACCCGGTCAAAGCGCGCACCTGCGCCAGATCAGCATCCGTTGGCACGCGACCAGTGTGGCGGAAGAAGCCCCACTCCTTCATCAGCCGTCCAACGGTGATATCGAACGCGCCATCGGAGCGCGCGCTCCACGTCATCGACTGCGTGAGGAAGCGGAAGGTCTCAGGATCCGTCGTGATCATGTGCCGGCCAGCTTCGCGGTTGATCCGCGAGAGTTCGCTCTGCGGCCGGTAATTGCTCAGCAGTTGCTCAACATCATCGACGATGCCGAAGACGCGATCCGCCTCACGATCTGCAGCCGCCTTGTCCGAGGCATACAGGTAGAGCGTGAAGTCCGTCGCCATCGCCGGGTGCACGCGCGTGAACAGTTGCTGAGCACCCGTATCGGCGGCGGTGCCATGCAACGCGAACAGGATGATCGCCAGCACCAGCACGCGGCCGGTCACCGCACGCACTCGTCCGTTTCGCGCCGCGTGGCCACTCACTGCTTCAGTCTGCGCCAGCGTGCGCCCGTTTGACGAACCCGGTGCCCAAATGCACACTGAGGGCCTGCCGCTGTCACCCTTTCGCGACGGGGAAACCTCGATGGCTCTGCTTCATCCCGACCGGCTGTTCCCTCCCGACGCTCAGACGCGCGCAATTGCACGTCGCCTTTACGAAGCGATTGCGCCACTGCCGATCCTCAGCCCGCATGGCCACACTGACCCGCGCTGGTTTGCAGAGAACACAGCTTTCCCGGACCCCACATCGCTTTTTTT
>NZ_JBMGJV010000047.1:0-27480 GCF_051025295.1 Candidatus Dedyshia acidiphila
CTCTCGGGAACCATACCGGTGGAGTGTACTGCTGTTGAAAACCTTGAGTGCAGAAATCTTGACGTAGAGATAGGTTGTGGTTAGGCTGGCTGTTGCTGGAGCGAACATCGCCCGCAGAGGAGCAGCATGGCCACCATCACGGGGTCCTTACAAACGATGGACCAGGAAATCAGCATCGGCGCTGCGATGAATTGGATCGAGGGCCGCTGGGTCGATTCAGACAAGCGCACCAATAGCTATGACCCGGCGACGGGCCGGACGATCGGAACCTATGCGGATGCAAGTCTCGCGGATGTGAAAGCCGCGACGGCTGCTGCGGTGAGAGCCTTCCAGAACACGCCCTGGAAGGATGACCGGCACCTGCGTGCGAAGGTGCTGCACCAGATCGCGGACCGCTTCGAGGCGCGCAGAGATGACCTGATCAGCATCCTGTCACTCGAAAACGGCAAGGTCCGCGACGAAGCCGCCTTCGAAGTCGACATGATTCCAAGCAAGTTCCGCTACTGGGCGTCAGTAGTTCTGACAGACTACGGACGTGCGATGGAAGTGCTTCCCGGACACCTTTCGTTCGTGACTCGTGGCCCGATCGGCGTTGCCGGCATCATCGCTCCCTTCAACTCCCCGCTCGTGCTCACCGTCCGTTCTCTCGCGCCAGCACTTGCGGCTGGTGTGACGTCGGTTCTGAAGCTCCCCGGCAACACGGCGCAGATCAACTATGCCTTTAGTCAGGTGCTCGCCGAGGCCAGGGATCTGCCCCCAGGCGTCATCAACGTCTTCTGCGAAAGCACGCATGGCGGCTCGGCCTTCCTGATGGAGTCGCCGGATATCCGCGTGATCAGCTTTACCGGAAGCACCAAGACTGGCAAGACCATCTCTGCCGCGGGTGCCGCAACACTCAAGCTCTTCCAGACGGAACTGGGGGGCAAGACTCCGATGATTGTCTTCGACGATGCGGACCTGGACGCGGCAGCGCCGAAGATTGAGAAGGCCTTGACTACCTTTGCCGGCCAGTTCTGCATGACGGGCTCGCGCCTGCTGGTGCAGCGTGGGGCCGCAGACCGGCTGCGCTCCATGATCTCTGAGCGGTTGCAAAAGGTGAAGACCGGGCCCGCTGCGGACCCCTCGAGCGACATGGGACCGCTCATCGATAAGCCCAACGTGGCGCGTGTGGACAAGATGGTCGAGGACGCGATCGCTGCCGGCGCAAAGGTGCTGGTGCGCGGAGGCCCCATCACGGAGGGTCCTCTGGCAAGCGGCGCCTTCTATCGGCCCACACTGCTCGAAGTGAGCGATCCGAAGATGACGATCGTGCAGGAAGAGGTGTTTGGCCCCGTCCTCACCATGCTGGTCTTCGATACGGAAGCTGAAGCGGTGGCGCTTGCCAACGACAGTCAATACGGCCTTGCGGCGAGCATCTGGACGCGGGATGTCGATCGCCCCCTGCGCGTCGCACGCGACATCGACGCAGGCACCATCTGGATCAATGACTGGGCAGTCGTCTGGGATGAGTTCGAAGAAGGCGGCTTTAAAGGGAGCGGCAATGGCAGATTGAACGGCCTGACCGCGATGGACGAGTTTCTCGAATACAAGCACATCGCCTTCAACTCCGGTGTCCTTCCGAGGTGAACGTCGTCCACCTTCCGCTCGGGCGAGACCTGGACATTCCGCAGCCACCGCCGGGCGGCTAAGTGACGGCCTGAACCTGTCGATGACCACATCCGAAGCAAAGATCTGAAGGGAGTCACCGTGGACGGGAAAATCGGACTGGAAGAGCACTTTTCAACGGAACTGAACAACAAGTACTGGGACGCCAAGGGTGAGGAAGGCCGCAATGGCGGGGACTACGCCCGCGATGTCGAGCGCAGATTGCTGGACCCGGAACTCTGCGTACGCGAGATGGACAGGGCTGGTATCGAGCTATGCGTCATGTCGCTCACCTCGCCTGGCGTGCAGTCCGTCATCGACCCGCAGCAGGCAGTCGCTCTGGCGAGGTCGGCGAACGACTACGCAGCAGCCTTCATCAAGCGCTTCCCGGACAGGCTCGCGTCCTTTGCCGCGGTCCCGTTGCAGGACCCCAAACTGGCCGCGGTGGAACTGGACCGCGCCGTGAATGAGCTTGGCTTGAAAGGGGCGCTGATCAACGGCTACTCGAATGTTGGCCCCGGCGAGACTGTGCAATACCTCGACGAAGAGCCGATGCTGGAGTTCTGGGATCGCGTCGCAAAGCTCAACGTCCCCGTCTACCTCCATCCGCGAGAGCCATTGCCAAGTCAAACGCGTGCTATCCGCGGATACCCCGAGCTTCTGGGCTCGGCATGGGCCTTTACCTACGAAACGGCGAGCCACGCGATTCGCCTCATGCTGAGCGGGCTCTTCGACACCTACCCCAACCTGCAGATCATCCTTGGACATCTGGGGGAGAGCCTTCCGTACCTCCTGCCACGCATGCAGCACAGGCTGGATGAACAGCACGAGGGTGACAAGGGCGCGAAAACAAAGCACCGTGCCAGTTACTATTTCGGACAGAACTTCTGGCTTACGACGAGCGGACACTTCCACACCGGCCCGCTGCTGGAGGCCATGGAGCAGGTTGGACACGATCGGATCCTGTTCTCAGTCGACTATCCGTACGAGCAGATGGATGTCGCGGGACGGTGGTTCGATGAGCTACAGCTTCCGAATGACGTCAAGCTGAAATTGGGACGAGACAACGCGAACACGTTGCTGAAACTTGGACTCAAGCCACTCGCACCAAGCGCAGTCTCCGGATTCGGCTCGTAGCTCGATTTCACAACGCTTCTGCGCTGCTAAAGCTCCAGGAACCCACGCCGTAACGCGATAGTGACGGCGTGGGTTCTGTCATTTGCGTTCAGTTTGTAGAGCAGATTGCGAAGATGACCTTTGACGGTGTCCTCGCTGATGCCGAGGCGGTCGGCGACGATCTTGTTTGAGCAGCCCGCCGAGACGTGCTTCAGCACTTCGATCTCGCGCGGCGTCAGTTGATCATCCGCCGCATGTTGAGCCAGCTCTGCCGCGACTTCGACCGGCACGTGACGCCGCCCGTCGTGCACGGCCCGGATCGCGTCAAGCAGGTCACGCCGGAGTGTCGCCTTCAGAAGATAGCCGCTCGCTCCCGCCTTCAACGCCCGCAGTGCCTGCACGTCCCCCTGATACGTCGTCAGCACGATGATGCGTGCATGAGGGTGAGCTTCGCGAATCGCCCGGATCACATCGATGCCGTGCATATCCGGCAGGCGAAGATCCATTAACGTGATATCGGGACGATGTTGCTCGAACAGTACGAGCGCCTGCTTTCCCGTCTCCGCTTCGGCAATCAACTGGAGATCGGCTTGGCTGCCGATCATGGTGGCCAGCCCCTCACGCAGGACAGGGTGGTCATCTACCGCCAGAATACGAATCGGTGTCATAGGCTACGGATCAACAGCGCTGATCGATACATCTCGGAAGAACGCTCCGACTCATCCTTTCACTCTTTGGCTGCCGTCGGAACCCCCATTTCGGACCGTGAAACGCAGGTGTTCATAGACTCGCCTTGCACGTCATTGCCGCACGCCGAGTTAGCGACTCGCGGCAACTGAAAAGCCAGCGATAAGAATGCAAGTGCGGTCGATCAGGACTCAGGTTCGGCTTACGATCCCATCAAAAGATCGCATCTCCTGCGCCTTCGACGGGACGGCTCTTCTCGCGGCAGGCCAGCTAGATCACTGAACCCAATCGAGTTCATCGTACCCCCCTCGATAGTGTTGGTTCTGCGCTGCCCGATCTAACGATGGCACCCAGGCCACCGCTCGCTCACAATCATGGCGTCTGCTGAGAGGAGACGACATGACAACCGAGCGTCGAGGAATTAACCCGGATTCAGTGCCCAAATCGATGGTCTGCGAAGAATGCCAGAAGACTGGTGGATGGTGGCTTCATCTGCGCCGATGCGCCGAGTGCGGCCACATCGCGTGTTGCGATAGCTCACCGAATCAACATGCGGCCAGGCATGCCGAGGCAGCTGGTCATCCCATCGTCCGCAGCTTCGAACCTCTGCAGACATGGTTCTACGACTATCAGAAGCAGAAGATTGTGAAGGGCATGCGACTGCTCCCGCCACACTCTCGTCCGGTCACGCAACCGGCACCTGGCCCTGCGGAGAGAGTGCCCGAAAACTGGGAGTCGCTCCTTCACGACATCGCGTGAGCGCGTTCATCGGAGCTGTAAGTCGTCGAGAGGGAATGAGCGCGGCGTCGATGCGGGATCGACACGATTGCATCGAAACCATCGCTTCCAGAATCAACTCTCCGAGGACTAAGCATGCAAATTGGCTGTGACAGCTTCGTTTCGATCGGGAGTGATCCGGTCACTGGAGAAACCGTAACCGCCGTCGATCGCATGCACGGCATTGTTGAAGAAATCGTGACCGCAGATCAGGCCGGGCTCGATAGCTTCGGTATCGGGGAGCACCATCGGCGGGAGTTCCTGGATTCCGTGCCCGCCATGATTCTTGCCGCCGCGGCTTCGCGAACGAAACAGATCCGGCTCACCAGTGCCGTCAGCGTGCTCAGCGCGGCCGACCCTGTCCGCGTCTTCCAGCAGTTTGCGACGCTCGATCTACTCAGCAATGGCCGCGCAGAGATCGTCGTCGGTCGAGGCTCGTTCATCGAAAGCTTCCCGTTGTTCGGCCTCGAACTCAACGACTACGACGATCTGTTTTCGGAGAAGCTCGGCCTCCTTCTGAAAATTCGCGAGTCTCCCGAAGTGCACTGGTCGGGTCGCCATCGTCCCGCCTTGACCGGTCAGGGTGTGTATCCGCGACCCGTACAAGATCCACTGCCTGTCTGGCTTGGAGTCGGAGGCAGTCCGGAATCGTTCGCCCGTGCGGGCCAACTCGGATTGCCCCTCATGATCGCGATCATCGGCGGAGAACCGCACCGCTTTCGCCCGCTCGTCGATCTGTATCGTCAGGCTGGTCGCCGCGCCGGACACCCTGCGGAGAAGCTGATTGTCGGCATCCACGCACTCGGGTATGTGGCGGCAACCGACCAGCAGGCTGCCGACGATTTCTTCCCGGGGTACGCTCGATCCTTCACCGAGATCGGCCGTGAGAGAGGGTGGCCGCCTGTCACGAGGCGCCAGTTCGACGCCCTGCTCGGCCCCACCGGGGCAGTGATCGTGGGCGGCCCCGAGACAGCGATCGAGAAGATCCGTCACTATGATTCGGTGCTCGGCGGGATCTCACGCATGCACTTCCAGATGAGTGTCGCGTCTCTCTCGCACGAGAAACTGCTGTCCGCCATTCGCCTCATCGGCGAACGCGTTCGTCCAGCCTTCACGCAACCATAACGACGACGTGTTCCCGCGAAAGCGATCACTGCAGCGAACTCGAAAACCGACTGACCCCCGAACTGACCCCCGAACGATTTTGAGCAACAAAAGAGCCACCCGATGTTCTGGGTGGCTTTTCTGTTTGGCGCTTGTTTTCTTAAAGTTATGGCGGAGAGTGAGGGATTCGAACCCCCGATAGCCTTGCGACTATGGCTGATTTCGAGTCAGCTGCATTCAACCGGGCTCTGCCAACTCTCCGCGAGGGCTGCTGCTGGCAGCGATGCGTTCAGTTTAGCAAAAGCAGGGCGCCGCACGCAGCGGCGCTCAAAGGCGTCCGCGGTACCAGTCCGCGGTGCGCCGGATCGTCTCGTCGAGAGATATCGTCTCCCGCAGACCCAGCAGCTCCCGCGCACGATCCACGGAGGGCACGTAGCGCGCGGGCGCCGCCCCGGCAACCGCCTGCCCGGCCACATGGATCTCCGTCTCCGGACGCAGCACCGCGGCCACCCGCTCAGCCAGCTCGCGAATGCTGACATCTTCCGCAGACCCGACATGGATCGGTGTAAGTGACGGCGCCCGAAACAGCATCGTCCACAGCCAGGTCGCAAGGTCTGCGCCGTACAGGTACGAGCGGCGCGGTGTGCCGTCACCCTGGATGCGGATCGGTTCGCCGCGCAGCACGTTGCCGATAAAATTGCCGACGGCGAAGTGCGCATCCAGCGGCAGGTGCGGTCCGCAAAACGCCCAGCAGCGCGCGATCGCGCAAGCGAAGCCGGCGCGCTTGCTGTAGAGCGCTGCCATCAGCTCGGACGTGCGCTTGCCCTCGGCATAAACACTCGCTGGATCGAGCGGGTCAGGCGCTCCCGCGTACGTCTCCGATAGGTGCGTGATAGAGGACGGCTGCCGCCCGTACACAGCGCCGGAGCTGGTGAGCAGCACGCGCTCCGCTCCGCGATGCGTCGCGAACTCAAGCGTGCGGCTCGTGCCGTCGAGGATAGTCGATAACATCTCGAGCGGCGCTTCCGCCGCCTGCTTCGCGCTCGCTTCCGTTGCCGCGTGGATCACGAAACGGTAGCGACCTTCGGGGAAGGCAAAACTGCGAACATCGCCTTCGAGCAGCCGTACCGCCGGGTCCGCGGCAAGGTGCGGTGCCTTGGCACGAAACGCGCCGGGAGAGCGCGTCAGCAGCGTTATTCCCGCGTTCAGTGCGAGCTGCCGGTTGATGTGGCAGAAGCTCTCGACCAGCCAGCAGCCGAAGAAGCCTGTGCCACCGGTGATGAACATCTGCTGCCCGCGCACAGGCTCCCACAGCAAGCGCGTCTCGCTCAGGATCACTTCCAGGTCCTGCCCGCTCAGGCGCGCATCCATGGCGATTCCCGTTCTCAGGCCGGTGTCGCGGTGCGCAGATACCGCAGCACGCGCTCGGCCAGCGCTGGTTCGAGATCGGGCGACATCAGGTGAAGCGGGTTCGATTCCATGCTGCCCGAAGCCGTAACGCGGCTGCTGATCTTTGGGAAGTAAGTCTGCTCTGGATCGATCTTCACCAGGAATCCAGCGGGCCCGTCGCTATGGAACATCTCGAGGAAATCACGTTGTCCTTGAAACCCCGGTCGCAGGTCGCGCATGGGAATGCCGAAGGCCGCGAACAGCTTCGTCCAGTCCGGCATGCCCAGTCCGGTATTGGTGTCGCAGCCTACGTAGCGGCCGCCGAAATAGTTCTTCTGCGTCATGCGGATTGAGGCGTAGCCGTCGTCGTCAAACAGAAAGATCTTCAGGTTGAGCTTGTTCACGGCGACAGTCCCAAGCTCCTGCATGTTTTGCAGAAAGCCGCCATCGCCCTCGACCAGCAGCGTGCGCCGTCCACGTCCTGACAGCGCCGCGCCAATCGCGCCACTCAGCCCATAGCCCATCGACGCGAGACCCTTGTTCGTGACGATCCGCTGACCAGCCTTCTGTGCGAACGTCTGCATCATCACGGTGAAAGCGCTGCCGCTGGAGCAGGGAATCACGATGTCGTTTGCCGTCGCAAGGCCGGAGAGTTGTTCAACAAACACATACGGTGACAAATACTCAGCACCGGTCTTGTTCACCGGCTCCACCAGCGGCAACGCTGCCTTGACCTCGCGACAAAAGGTCAGCCACTCGTTGCGCGGCGTTAGCTTCGATTCGGCAATAGCGCGCAGCACCGCGTTTGCGTCACCGCAGACCGCAACCGCCACCTTGGGATGACCCTTCGTGAGTTCGGCGGCATCGCAGTCGAGCTGGATAACCTCGCCGCCCGGCACGAACTGTTGCCAGTTGAAGCCTGTCTGCTGCAGGCCCAGCCGCGTGCCGAGCGCAAGCAGAACATCGGCTTGCTGCATCAGGATATTTGCGTAGCGTTGCCCCCACGTATTCGGGCGTCCGAAGTAGGACGGGTGATCCGCCGGTATGCGATCCGCGGCATTCCAGGTCGTCATCAACGGGATGCCGAGTGCGCCCAGTTGCGGCAGCAGTGCACCAGCCGCATCGCGCGACACTCCAGCGCCCAGCAGCACGACCGGCCGCTCGGCGCGCGCCAGCTTCTCCAGGATCGCCGTCATGGCCGAGGCGGCGACGGTCGCGAACTGCGGCGCGCCCGCAGCGGTGGGAGTTGCGAGAGCCGCTTCATCCACACGCGCCCCCTGCACATCGAGAGGAATCTCGAGGAACACCGGACCCATGCGGCCATGTGCACCGGAGCGCGTCAACTCGGCGAACTCGTTGCGGCCGATCGTCGTCTCAATGCGATGCGACCGCTCGCAAATCGGCGCTGCGATCGCTACACCGTCGATCTCCTGAATGCCGCGCTGGCGCACCTGTCCGCGCGCGAGATCCGAAACCTTTACCTGTCCGCCGATAACCAGCAACTCGCGGCTCTCGAGGAACGCGCCGGCCATCGCAGTCACAATGTTCGTCAGCCCCGGCCCGGCTGTCACCAGCGCGAACGCCTTGCCCTCCAGGTGCACTTCATTGAAGTACTCCGCGGCAATCCCGGCGGCAACTTCGTGCACCACAGGAACGCAGGTAAAGCGATGGCTGCAGCTCTCGAGCAGGTGCATGATGTTGCCGCCCGCCACAAAGAAGCAGTGGGTGTACCCAAGCTCCGCCAGCCAATCCGCCAGCAGATCGCTGTATTTCTTCATAGTGCGTAGATCTCCACGACGGAGCGAATCGCTTGCTCGATCCGGCTCCGAACTTCTGCTGATTTGGGTATCTTCCTCAGCACGACTGCGCCGCTGGTCTCGACCAGCACAAGCGCATACGCGTCTTCGGTGTGCTTCTTGTCTGACTCGAATCGCTCGAGCACCTCGGGCAGCGATAGCGCGCCGACTGACTCACGCAGCTTTGGAACGGCTCGGATGAGCGTGTCGAGATGATCTGCGAGCTTCGCCACCATGGGCGCATTCGCATAGGGGTCGCTCGTGCCGGATGCCTGGCGCTCGAACGCGAGCGCGCACAGGATGCCGAGGCCGACTGCGATGCCATGCGAGATCGCATAATGCGACGCGCCTTCGATCGCGTGACCAAAGGTGTGCCCGAAATTCAGCAGCAGGCGCTCCTTCCTGTCGAACTCATCGATCTCGATGAACCATTTCTTCGCATGCAGGCTGTGCGTGATCAGCGCGCCCAGCGCGCGGCTGTCCATCCCCGGATGCGGCCCTGTGCTCAGGTAGTGGCGAAAGGACTCCGACCCGCGGCAGAAGCATATCTTCGCGGCTTCGATGATTCCGCTTGCCTGCTGATCGATCGGCAGTGTGCGTGCCAGCTCCGGGTCGATCCACACCGTCTGCGGCGGATGAAAGGTGCCAACCAGGTTCTTGTACGGTCCAACGTTGATCGAAGACTTGCCACCGATGCAGGAGTCCACCATCGCAAGAATCGTCGTGGGCACATAGTGCCACTCGACGCCGCGCATATAAATTGACGCAGCGAATGCGACAAAATCCTGAATCACTCCGCCACCCACCGCAACCAGGAGCGTGCGGCGATTCGCGCCGTGCTTGCGCAGCCTCTCGATTAGTTCGGGTGCCGCATCGAGCGACTTCACTGTTTCGAGTGCAGGGTAGTAGAGCACCGACGGAACGCTCGACAGTACCGGCGACGCGGTGCGGAAGTAGTCATCCGCGATCACCAGCCGCTTGTCCCAGCTCGCGGCCCAGCCCGAAAATGCGCCCGCTGCAATCTGCACGCTGTAGCTGCCGGTCGAGCTGACGACCTCAAACGAGTCGGACATGGCTGAAACCCAGATCGGCAGTCAGAAACTGCCCGCTGATGCCGGTGTTCTCCGGCGAGCATAGAAAGCAGACGGCCGCCGCGACCTCTTGCAGCGTGACCAGCCGGTTGTGCTGCGTCGCCGCAGTCAGCCGCTCGATCTGCTCTGCACTGAGGTTTTTCCGCGTCATCGGCGTCTCGATCGCACCCGGCAACACCGCGTTGATCACGTGACCGTCGCGGCCCAGGTCTGCCGAAGCGGAGAGCACCAGACCCTGCAATGCGGCCTTGGTCATGCAGTAGGAGAGCTTCGATTGCCGGGCCAGCTCCTGCCAGATGGAGCTGATCACACACAGCCGGGATGCGGGTGCGAGCAGGCCCTCATCGAGCAACGCCCGCAGCGTGACCAGTATGTAAGTGCAATTCGCGTCATACAGCGCACGGTGCTTTGCGATATCGACGTCGTACACGCTGTCATTCGCATTGGCGCCCTGCGCCCAGCAGATACTGGTGAACGGCCCGGCCTTCGCCAGCTCCTTCGAAGAGAAGTCGTGATGGAGCGCATCGATCGCGAGAAACTCGCTGCCCTTGACTGCCTCAACCGGCCGCGTGCGGGCTGCCGCAGTTACGCGCCAGCCCCGCGATACAGCAGCTCTTACGACCTCCTGCCCAATCGCCCCAGTCCCGCCGAAGACCAGCAGATGCTGCGCCCCCTGCATCACTGATTCAGCACAGCCCAGCGCTTCTCGAGCATGTCGATCCGCTTGGCGTCTTCCTGCTCAATGGCGCTGTAGTAGTCGCGCTTGTTCAGCAGCCAGAGCAGTTCAAAATGCACTGCGTTCAGCAGACCCTGGTCGATGTGCGCCTGCTTCGCCGCCTGCGCATCGAAGATCACCTTGCGCGTTTCAAACCGCGTCAGGTGGACGTCCACCATCTCGCGCAGCACCGGGATCGAGTCGCTCGACACGCCGCCACCAACCACCAGGTCCAGTCCGCGCGCCTTGCACGCCGCTGCCGTCTTCAGCACGCAGTCCGTCACTTCGCGGCCGTTGATCGCATCGCGGCCCAGGTTCGCCGAAAGGGAGAAATCGACACGCCCGAATACGACTCCCGCCAGCTCCGGAGCCTTCTTCGTCGCATCCGCAAGCGCATCCAGCTGCTGGTACGCGGACGTCGTCTCCAGATTGAAGAGAAAGTCAGTCTCTTCCTGCTCCTCGGCCGAATAGATCTTGCCGACCGCCTCCGCAAACTTGGTCAGCGCGTAGGTGCTCTCGATCATGGGAGCGATAATGTAATCGACACCGAACTGTTTGCTCTCGATCAGGTCGCGCATCGCTTCGCAGCCGCCCACCTTCAGGCCGAACTTCAGTCCAGCCTTTCTGCAGATCTCGACCAGGCGCAGCAGCTCGTCGACCCGTGTTCCTTCGGCTTCGAACTCTGCCTTTACGGCGACATAGCCGTACTCATCCTTGCCCTTTTTCAGGATGTCGAGCATCTTGCGTTCTTTTGAATTCATTCCCTCTCCATGTGGCCTGTTTGCGCGGCGCGCGACCGAAACGGCTGCCAAGTCCGCCTCATTCTAGCAGTTGTCCTGACCGCCTTCGGCAGCGGTCGATGCACCATCACTGCTTCTGAACATCGCGGACGTGAATGATCGCATAGGCCGCCAAAGCGAGCGCGGCAGGTACGCAACCGGCAGGGCTGCAATCCGTGGACCGGGATCAGAAAAGGCACGAGCAGCGTTGCAGCCGAGTGGCGGCCCCGGGGTGCGCCGCACGAGGGGTGTTCTTGGTGAGGCACAACATGCGAACTGCACAGGAGCTTCGCGCCGGGTTCCGCTTTACTATAGGGCCATGACCGACAAAGCGGCCGCCCTGCGCGAGCAGATTCTCGAGCTCACCGGGCAGTTCTTCGATGAGCAGTTCGCCGCCCGGCCGTTCGCGCCCGGCGCCTCCCCCGTCCCTGTGTCCGGCAAAGTGCTGGATGCGGCCGATATGCGCAGCCTCGTCGATGCCTCGCTCGATGGCTGGCTCACCACCGGCCGTTTCGCCACGCAGTTTGAACGGCAGCTGGCCCGCTTCTTCGGTGTCCGCGGCGCGTCGCTCGTCAACTCCGGATCGTCGGCCAACCTCTGCGCCTTCTCCTGCCTCACCTCGCCGCGTCTCGGCGACCGGCAGATCAAGCCCGGCGATGAGGTGATCACGGTCGCGGCCGGCTTCCCGACCACGGTCAACCCGATCCTGCAGAACAACTGCGTGCCGGTCTTTATTGATGTCACGGTGCCCAGCTACCAGGCAGACGCGACGCAGCTTGAGGCAGCACTCTCCGACCGGACGCGCGCCATCATGATCGCGCACACGCTCGGCAATCCGTTCGACCTCGATCTGGTCGCGAGCTTCGCGAAGAAGCACAACCTCTGGCTGGTCGAAGACAGCTGCGATGCCCTCGGCGCGAAGTACAACGGGCAGATGGTCGGCACCTTCGGCGACCTCGCCACGGTCAGCTTTTATCCCGCGCACCACATCACCACGGGTGAGGGCGGCGCGGTCGTCACCAACAACGCTCTTTTGAAGACGCTGGCGGAGTCCTTCCGCGACTGGGGCCGCGACTGCTGGTGCGAGCCGGGCAAGGACAACACCTGCGGCAAGCGCTTTGACTGGCAGCTCGGCGAACTGCCCTGCGGCTACGACCACAAGTACATCTACTCGCACATCGGCTACAACCTGAAGATGACGGACATGCAGGCCGCCATCGGTCTGTCACAGATCCAGAAGCTGCCCGGGTTCATCGCGAAGCGCCAGCAGAACTTCCGCTATCTTTACGAGCGGCTGAAGCCATTCGAAGACGTGCTCATGCTGCCCGAGACGACACCCGCCGCTGAGCCGAGCTGGTTCGGTTTCCCCATCGCCGTGCGCGAGGATGCGCCGTTCCGCCGCGATGCGCTGGTACGCGAGCTCGAGTCCAACAAGATCGCCACACGTCTCCTCTTCGGCGGCAATCTGGTGCGCCAGCCCGCCTACCAGAACGTCAAGTACCGCGTCGCCACGGAACTGACGCAGACCGACTTCGTCATGCGCTCCGTGTTCTGGGTCGGCATCTATCCCGGACTCACCGAGCCGATGCTGGACTACGTGGCGGAGACGATCGGCGCCTTCGTCGCCGCGCAGAAGTCCGGCTCCACGCTTCCCGTTCTGCAGGACTGATCAGCGATGAGCGAGCGCAAGCGCATCACCATCGTGACGCCCTGTTACAACGAGGAGCTCAATGTGCGCGAGCTCCATCGCCGCATGCGCGCCACCATGGACGCACTGCCGCAGTACGAGTACGAGCACATCTTCATCGACAACGATTCACGCGACGATACCGTCGGCGTCCTGCGCAGCATGGCGGCGGAGTTTCCCGAGGTCCGTGTCATCGTCAATGCCCGCAACTTCGGCCACCTGCGCTCGCCGGTGCACGCCTTCTTTCAGGCCGACGGAGACGCCGTCGGCATCCTGCTCGCCGACATCCAGGACCCGCCCGAGCTGTTTACCGAAATGATCGCGAAGTGGGAGCAGGGCTACCCCATCGTCGCTGCAGTCAAGGCGACCAGCCAGGAGTCGGGCCTGATGTACAACGTCCGCACCGCCTATTACAACCTGGTCGGCCGGCTCACCGACGTGCGCGTGCTCAGTCACTTCACCGGCTTCGGCCTCTACGACCGCCGTGTCGTGCACTTGCTGCGCGAGAAGTTTCCCGATCCGTATCCGTACTTCCGCGGCATGATCGCGGAGCTCGGCCTGCCGCACGCCGAGGTGGTGTACCACCAAGGCCGGCGCATGCGCGGCATCACGAAGAACAACTTCTACACGCTCTACGACCTGGCCATGCTGGGCATCACCAACCTGTCCAAGGTCCCGCTTCGCTTGGTGACCGCGGCCGGGTTCGTCTTCGCCGCCGTCAGCTTCATCCTTGGCTTCCTCTATCTGCTTTACAAAATCATCTTCTGGAACAGCTTTTCACTCGGCGTTGCGCCCCTCGTCATCGGCCTGTTCTTCCTCGGCTCGGTGCAACTGCTCAGCCTCGGCATCATCGGCGAGTATGTCGGCTCCATTCACACCTGGGTGCAGAATCGTCCCCTGGTCGTTGAGAAGGAGCGCATCAACTTCCCACAAGGGCATCAGCTCGACGAGCCTGCCTCCTGATGATCGACACCATGGAGCCCACCGAGCTACGCGCTCACAAACGCCGGCAGATGTGGCAGGCGATCCGCTACCTCATGGTCGGCGGCTTCAACACCATCTTCGGTTACGTACTGTTCGTCAGCTTCAACTACACCTTCCGCCGCTTCGGCGTGTACGGGTCGGAGCTGGCCAGCCTCGTCGCCAGCATCTTCTCCATCACCGCCGCCTTTCTCGGCTACAAGTGGTTCGTCTTCCGCACCAAGGGCCACTATCTCCGCGAATGGCTCCGCTGCATCTCTGTCTACGGCAGCAGCATGATCTTCACCCTCATCATGCTGCCCCCGGTCACGCTGCTGCTGCGCCGCTGGACTCCGCGTCAGCAACTTGCGTCCAACCTCGCGGCTGCTATCCTCGCCGTAGTCACCGTGGCAGCCAGCTACTTCGGCCACAAGCACTTCTCCTTCCGCCGCTCCAAGGTCGCGGACGTGGTGCTTGAGGAGGAAGAGCTCGCGCCCGACGGCGACGATCACACGCGCCGCTAGTTCAGCACGCGTGCAGGACTAGCAGTTGCGACTCTGAGCAGACCTGCTCCAGGTGGTGTACGTGAAGGCGATCATTCTGGCCGGCGGACTCGGCACTCGGCTGAGCGAAGAGACCTCGATCCGCCCCAAGCCGATGGTAGAAATCGGCGGGCGTCCGATCCTCTGGCACATCATGAAAACCTACTCCCACTACGGGATCAATGACTTCATCGTCTGCCTGGGCTACAAGGGCTACGTCGTCAAGGAGTACTTCAACAACTACTACCTGCACGCCTCCGACGTCACCATCGACATCGCGAAGAACACCGTCGAGATGCACCGCAACACCTCCGAGCCCTGGCGCATCACGCTGGTCGACACCGGGGACAGCACCATGACCGGCGGCCGCCTCAAGCGCGTGCTCCCCTACGTCAAGGACGAAGAGAACTTCTGCTTCACCTACGGCGACGGCGTCGCCAACGTCGATATCGCCGCGCTCCTCGCCTTCCACAAGGACCACGGCCGACTCGTCACATTGACAGCGACACAACCCACCGGCCGCTTCGGCGCGCTCGAGATCGCCCCCGATGGCGGCGTCATCGACTTCACCGAGAAGCCCAGCGGCGATCATCGCTGGATCAATGGCGGCTACTTCGTCCTCTCACCCAGGGTCGGCGACTACATCGACGGCGACAGCACCCCGTGGGAGCGCACGCCCATGGAAACCCTCGCGCGCGCCGGCCAGGTCGCCGCGTACAAGCACGCCGGCTTCTGGCAGCCCATGGACACGCTGCACGACAAGAACATGCTCGAAGGCCTCTGGCAGAGCGGCAACGCGCCCTGGAAGGTCTGGTAGCGTGGCCGGCTTCTGGGCAGGCAAGCGCGTCTTCCTCACCGGGCACACCGGCTTCAAGGGCAGTTGGCTCGGGCTGTGGCTGCAGCATCTCGGCGCCGAGGTGACCGGCTACGCGCTCGATCCGCCGACCCAGCCCAGCCTCTTCGTCAAAGCCGACATCGGCGCGTGCATGCACTCCGTCATCGGCGATATTTGCGATGCCGCGAAGCTGACCGCCGCCATGCAGAAGGCCGACCCGGAGATCGTGCTGCACCTCGCCGCTCAACCGCTGGTGCGCCACTCCTACGTCGACCCCGTCGGCACCTATGAAACCAACGTCCTCGGCACGCTGCACGTCCTCGAAGCCGTGCGCAAGACGCCCACAGTGCGCGCCGCCGTCGTGATTACCACCGACAAGTGTTACGAAAACAAGGAGTGGATCTGGCCCTACCGCGAGACCGATCCGCTCGGCGGCTACGACCCATACAGCTCCTCGAAGGCCTGCGCCGAAATCGTCACCAGCTCCTGGCGCGACTCCTTCTTCAACCCCGCCCGCTACGACCAGCACGGCGTCGCGCTCGCCTCCGCCCGCGCCGGCAACGTCATCGGCGGAGGCGACTGGGCCTCCGACCGCCTCATCGCCGACATCGTCCGCGCCTTCACCACCGGCCGCGTGCTTGAAATCCGCAACCCCGCGGCCACCCGCCCCTGGCAGCATGTGCTCGAGCCACTGCGCGGCTACCTCACACTCGCGGAGCGGCTCTACACAGGTGGCGTTCGCTACGCCTCCGCCTGGAACTTCGGCCCGCAGTACACCGACGCGCGCCCGGTCGAATGGATCGTCCGCTACCTCTCGTCCGAGTGGGGCAGCCCCGTCGAGTGGCGCCTCGATCCGCAGCCGCAAGTCCACGAAGCCCAGATGCTCAAGCTCGACTGGTCGAAGGCGCATGCGGAGCTGGCCTGGCAGCCCGTGCTCCCGCTGCCCGAAGCCCTCGACTACACGCTCGAGTGGTACCAGCGCGAAGCCGCCGGCGCCAAGGCACGTGAGCTCTGCCTCGAGCAGATCGCCAGCTACACCGACCGCGCCACACCGTCCGCCTGACCGCCAAAGCCGCTGCTGCCGTGATTCACCGTCTTTTCACAGAGCAGGCCGGAGCCCCGGGCGTTCGCGGGTTGCTGGCAGCACCCGCGCTCTCTACCATCGCGCTATGGATATGCTTCCGGTCAAGCTCAGCTCGCGCGTGCGCCAGGCCATCCAGTTCGCCTCCATTCGCCACAAGGATCAGAAAGACAAGGCCGGCAAGCCGTACATCGCGCACTGCTTTCGCGTCGCGCTGGCCGTGTGGCACTGTGGCGAGGACTACTTCATCGCGGCCATCCTGCATGACACCGTCGAAGACACCGCGACCACGCTCGACGAGATCGAGCAGCTCTTCGGCAGAAACATTCGCCATGCCGTCGACAGCGTCAGCCGCCGCGAAACGCCGAAGAAGGAGTCCTACGAGGACTTCGTGCTGCGCTCGAAGGCCGACCCCATCGGCCGCATCATCAAGATCGCCGACCTCTACGACAACATGTCTCCCGAGCGACGCATCGAGGCGCCCCCGGAGCTCGACCGCAAGCTCGAGCGCTACGAAAAGGCGCTCGCCGTCCTGACCTCGCGCTAACCGCGAGCGTCCCGAAGCGAACACCGCTGCCCGGGATTGGACACCGCGATCGTCACGGATTCTTCTCTGCGGAACCCGTTCACCCGCGTCCTTGCTGCATGCGCGCACGATGCCGGGCCGTAGTTCCTTGGCACGACAATTGCATCTGTCCGGCAGCGGAGGCGAACCATGCTCCGCTCCATCGGCTTCGCTGTTCGGCAACTCCGCCGCGCTCCCGGCTACTCGCTCGCCGTCGTCCTCACGCTCACACTCGCCATCGGTGCGAACACCGCCGTCTTCTCGCTGCTCAATGGCTTCCTGCTGCGGCGCCTCCCTTACCCTCAGCCGGAGCGCATCGGCGCGCTGATCACGCACAAGCAGGGCGTCGATTCGGAGTCTGCAGACGAGGACGACGCGCACGATCTGAAAGAGTGGCGCGCCATCCGCGAGCAGGTGCCGGCCGTGCTTGCGGCCGGCAGCGCCGGTACAGCGGGGGGCAATCTGCAGTCAGGGCGGTCAGCACAGTACGTGCTCGCCTCGCGCGTCTCGGCCGAATACTTTGCGGTGCTCGGCCTTCAGCCGCTGCTGGGCCGCTCCTTCACGCAGCAGGAGGACATGCCGGGTGGTCCGCGCGCGGCCGTCCTTAGCTACGGGCTGTGGCAGACCGCCTTCCATGGTGATCGCGACGTCATCGGCAAGCCCGCGAGTATCAAGGGTGAGCCCTACACGATCGTCGGCGTTCTGCCTGCTGGCGCCCAGACGCCATCGGGCGCCGCCCTGTGGGTACCGCTCCGTCCAACGGATCGCGATAGCGACTGTGCCGTCGGTGACAACTGTCATATCTTCCTGCGCCTCCGCCCGGGCGCCACCTGGGAGCAGGCGCGTGCGCAGCTCGGCCATGTGCGCCTGCCGATGTTCGATGACCTGCGGACGAAGTACCACGGCGCCGGCTGGTTCTACGTCCGGCCCATGCAGGAGGCGCTCGCGCATAACGAAAACCTGTCGCTGGTCGAACCCATGCACGCGCTCATGCTCGCCGTCGGCCTTATCCTGCTGATCGCGTCCGCGAATCTCGCCGGGCTCGCATTGGTGCGCATGCATCGCCGCGTGCCGGAGATGGCGACGCGCCTCGCGCTCGGCGCCGGCCGCGGCACCCTGCTGCTGGTGCTCTGGCTGGAGAGTCTGCTGCTCGCCCTCACCGGCGCCGTCTTTGGCGTGCTGCTCGCGGCCTTGCTGCTCGAGGGCGCAAAGACCTTCCTCCCGCTCTGGATGCACCCGATCGGTGGCTTCGCCATCGACGCGCGTGTGCTCGCATTTGCGATCGCTCTCTCCGTCGGCACCAGCCTGTTCTTCGGTGTGCTGCCCGCGCTGGAGCTGCGCCGTGTCGACATCCGCGCCGTGCTCGCTGCGGGCAGCCGCAACGTCGCTGGAGGGCGCGGTCGCCTGCGTCAGTGGCTGATCGGCGCAGAGGTCGCCGTCACCATCGTGCTGCTCGCCGCCGCGGGCCTGCTGGTGCGCACGCTCATCCATCTCGAGACGTTGCCGCCCGGCTTCGACCCGGCGCACGTCATGACCGCGAAGGCCTCGCTCGACGATGCGCGCTACCACGACAATGCGCGCTTCCAGTCGCTCATGGTGCAGAGTGTCGCCGCCATGCGCGCGATTCCCGGCGTGAAGGACGCAGCAGTCGGCCTCAGCGTCCCCTACGAACGCGGACTGAACGATGGTTTTGGCTTTGCCGACGGGCCGAACACCGGCAAGGAGCAGGGATCGAGTGAGGTGTGGGCGACGCCCGGCTATTTCGCGACGTTGCGTATTCCCGTGCTCGCTGGTCGTGGCTTTGCCGATAGTGACAGTGCAACCAGCGAGAAGATCACGGTGGTCAACCAGGCCTTCGCTCGCAAATTCTTTGGCACGCCAAACGCGATCGGACACCGGTTGAAATCGGGTCACGACGTCCTGACGATCGTGGGCATTGTCGCCGACGTGGCAAAGCAGCCCGGCATGATTCGCGACGCACCGCTCTCTGTGGAGCCGGTGTTCTACATCCCCGCAGCGCAGACGCCGCAGGAGCTCGTGACCATGGCCAGCACCTGGTTCCAGCCAAGCTGGATCGTGCGCACGCGCGGACCGATCACGAACATCACCGGCCAGATGCAGCAGGCGCTCGCCTCAGTCGATCCGGCGCTGCCGTTCTCCGGCTTCTACTCGATGGCCGACCTCGAGGCAGAGCAGCTTCAGTTCCAGCGGATCGAGGTCGTGCTGCTCGGCTCGCTGGCCGGGCTGGCCCTGCTGCTCTCGGCCATCGGCATCTACTCGCTGGTCGCGAACCTGGTCGCGGAGCGCACGCGCGAGATCGGCATCCGCCTCGCCCTCGGCTCGACACTCCGCAAGGCGATGGTCCACATCGGCACCGCCGGACTCGCCGCCAGCGTCGCCGGCACAGCCGTGGGCTTGGCACTCTCGCTCTACGTCCTGCGCCTGCTCAAGAGCCAGATCTACGGCATCACCGCGTGGGATCCGCTCACCTTGACCGTGGTCCCGCTCCTGCTCCTGCTCCTGGCCGCTGTCGCAAGCACGCTGCCCGTGCTGCGCATCGCCCGCATCGATCCGGCGGACACCCTGCGCAGCGAGTAGGACCGACGACGACCCGCAGAGCCGAACAAGACCCGCCGTAGCCCAGCAGACCCGTAGCCCAGAAGACCCGCAGCCCAGAAGACCCGTAGCCCAGAAGACCCGTAGCATAGACACATGGGGGTCCTCTCGCTCACCCGCGACGAACTCAACGAGCTCGCCGAGCGGCACGGCTTCGACCGGGCCGGGGTGGCTGCGCTCGACCCGGACCGAGGTAATGAAAATGATTACCTCGAGCACTGGATTGACGCCGGATATGCCGGCGAAATGGACTATTTGAAGCGCAGAAATGACACCGGAACGCTACTGCGGTCGCATGTAAACGCAGCTTTGCCGTGGGCCCGCTCCGTGCTCGTCTGCGCTTCCAGCTACAACGCGCCGGGCCCGCAATCGCTTGATTCTGCTGCCCCGACCCAGGGCTGGATCGCCCGGTACGCCTGGGCAGGGAAGCGCGATCCGGACACGGGCGCGCTCGGCCCCTCCGACTATCACGACACCCTGCTCGCCCGCCTGCGCGCCCTCGAAGCCGACCTGCACGAGCGCATCCCTGAGACTTTCGAATCAAAGAGTTACGTCGACACCGGCCCGCTGATCGAACGCGACCTGGCCCAGCGTGCCGGCATCGGCTGGACCGGCAAAAACACCTGCACGCTCAACCAGCAGCTCGGGTCGTTTTTCTTCCTCGGCTGCATCGTGACCTCCCTCGATGTGCCCGCCCGCGCGGCGTCCCTGGCCGCGGTCGACCGCTGCGGCACCTGCCGCCGCTGCATCGATGCCTGCCCCACAGACGCACTGATTGCGCCGCGCCAGATGGATGCGAGCCGCTGCATCTCGTACCTCACCATCGAGAAGCGCGGCAGCATCGCGGAACCGCTTCGCGCAGGCATCGGCCGGCAGGTCTTCGGCTGCGACATATGCCAGGAGGTCTGCCCTTGGAACCGGCGCGCACCCATCGCGACGTCAATCGACGTCCGCCCTGAGCTGGTGAACCCGGAGCTCGAGTGGCTGGCGGAACTCAGTCCGGAAGAGTTCAACCAGCAGTTCCGCCATTCGCCGGTAAAACGAACAAAGCATTCAGGGATACAGCGGAATGTGGCAATCGCGATGGGTAACTCCCGGGAACCTCGCTACTCCGCGCGCCTCGAGCAGTGGAGCGCTGGTGCCGACGAGGTATTGGCCGAAGCGGCGCGTTGGGCCCTGGCCCGGATCGAGGAAGCCCAGCAGGGGAGCGCGGACAAAGATACAGACGCAGAACGGCCCCCCGAAATCTGACGCGGGAGGCCGCTCCTGCTTGGGTGAACCGGATGGGGGTTAGGCGCTGCGACTCACATTGGCAGCATTCAGTCCCTTGGGACCCTGCTGGCACTCGAACGCGACGCCTTCTCCTTCATTCAGGGTCTTGTACCCATCTTCCTGAATGGCAGAGAAGTGCACGAAAACATCTTCCCCAGTGGAGCGCTGGATAAACCCGTATCCTTTGGCTCCGTTGAACCACTTCACAACGCCTTGCTCTTTCACGGGAGACTCCTTTCACCCTTGTGTGGCGTCCCGCAGGATGTCCCCTGAAAGCACGAAAAGCTGCCAGCGTCGAGGACGCGGGGCAGCTCCTCTATCCCAAAGCTCCGTGCGGAACAGCAAAACCAGAACATCAAAAACGGCCTTCCGAAAGTTGTGCGTCACGCGGGCCTGACGGCGCCCTGCGTGATCCTGTTATGGCAGGATTCGCCCCTAAGTGCAACAGAAAATTACATTAAAGAGCCATGCGGCACCCGCTCGCAGCCCTTCGATACTGGCTGGCAAACGCACCTGATCTGCGACGCGGCGAACGGTGAACAGACGTGCTCTCTCCTTCACAATCCGCTGGGAGCCGTTTGCGCTGTTTGCGTTCTCGACGCTCTGACGCCTTCAGGGGAGGGCGCGGCTGCGCCGCCGTTGGTAGCATCGACCGCACGGAGCCCGCGCGGACATGTCAATGCTGACCCTCTTTCCCGACCGTACCGCCCGGCCCGGTGCAGCCACCGCAGAGCCGCTGGCACGTCTGGCGGAAGACGCAAGCCTGCCGGACCGCATCAAGGCGCTCGCCATCTACCTGGCGCAGACCGAGGTCCACACCTACGCCTTCAGCGTCGCCGCCAACGTCATCCTGTCCCTATTCCCCTTCATCGTCCTGATGCTCACGCTGGCACAGCACGTTTTTCACTCGCACGCCATGGAAGCGGTCATCGCGGACGAGGTCCGCTACTTCCTTCCGGCTGGGCAGGACTTCGTCATCCGCAACATGACCATCCTGTCGCGGGCGCATGGGGGCGTGCAGTTCGCGTCGCTCATCATGCTGCTGGTCTCCTCCACCGGGGTTTTCATGCCGCTCGAGGTGGCGCTCAACCAGGTGTGGGGCGCGAAGGGCAATCGTAATTATCTGCACAACCAGCTCGTTTCGCTCGGCCTCGCCTTTGGGATCGGCATCCTCACGCTGCTCTCCATCTCAATGACCGCCGCGCAGCACAGCCTGCTCAGCTTCCTCTTCCTGGGCAACACGGACAACGTGGTCTTCAACTTCCTGGCGCACTGGCTGCTCCAGATCTCGGCCGCCGTCATCAGCGTGCTGATCTTCCTGCTTATCTACTGGGTTCTGCCTAACCGCCGTCTTCCGCTCCTGGCAGTGCTTCCCGCTGCGGTGACCACGGGGCTGCTCTGGGAGTTCGCCAAGCTCCTCTATATCTGGCTGCTGCCTTGGCTCGATTTCCGCTCCGTGTACGGACCCTTCTCCGTTTCGGTCTCGCTCATGATGTGGGCCTTCTTCAGCGGCCTGCTGATGCTGGCGGGTGCGCACTACTCGGCGTCGCGCTATGCCCTCCGGCTCGCGCGTGAGGTCCAGCGCCTCGAGATCGAACTGGACGAACGCGAGTTAGCGCACAGCTAGGACCCCCACTCTCCCTGCGCTACACTCGGCCTGATATGCCGAACCTGTTGCTGCGTGCAGAGGCTGCTGTGCTCAAGCCGTTTGCCCGGCCCGCGCTGAGCGGGTGGGCAGAGCATGGTGCGTTCTGGACGACGCTGCTGCTGGTGCTGTGGGTGCCGACGTTCATGCTCGGCCTCGCTCCTGACAGCATCGACACGCTGATGCTGCTGGCCACCATCCCCCTGTGGCTGGTCTTCGGCGCCATCCTGCTCTATCGCTGGATGGTCATGCGTGTGCTCTGGAAGGTGCGCAACCGCCTAATTGTCACCTACCTGCTCATGGGGCTCGCGCCGGTGGTGCTCTTCGCCACGCTCGCGATGATTGCCGCGTATGTCTTCTCCGGACAGTTCGCCACGTTCGCGGCATCCTCAGAACTGGATGCGATGCTCGCGCGACTCAGTGGAGAAAATCAGTCCTTCGCGATCCACGTCGCGCATCTGCTGGAACATACGCAGAGTGCAGAGACGGTCGAGCTTGCCGACTACGACAATGTGAATCGCGATATCCCCGGCGAGCTGACTGTCGATGCCTGGTCGGACTCGCGCCATCTACGCCTGATCAGCGGCAATCGCGAGCTGCCGCACTTCGTCGTGGGACACACGATGGCGCTCCCCACCTGGTCGCGGGATGGCTTCCGCGGCGTTGTCCTCGATGGGGGCCGGGTCTACCTGCGTGCCGTGAACACGCGCCGGGCGGAGAAGCACCAGGTCACCTTCGTCTCCAGCATGCCGCTTGACGCAGTGACGGTGGATCGGCTGGCCCAGGGCCTCGGCACCATCAACATCATCCCCGACTTCCACCGCGCGGCGGAGCACCTGGACCCGAATGATCCGTCGCGCAGGGTCGTCAACGGCCAGGTGCTCGCCAAGCGTCCAGATACGGTGAGTGGCGGAACGCTGGCGCCCCGTGTGTTCCTCCTGGACCGGCGCATCACCTTCTCGGCGCCTCTCAACACAACCGATTGGGAGCGCGGCGCTCCGGTCACGAGCCTGTTAAACGTCACGTCGCGACCGGCGCTGCTCTATGCCCATCTATTCGGCACGGCCGTTGTGGTCGGCACCTGGATCCGCTACGGGCTGATCACGCTCGCCGCAGTCTTCGCCTTCCTTGAGCTGATCGCGTTCTTCATGGCGGTGCGGCTCAACCGCACCATCACCCAGGCCGTCGCCGATCTCTACCAGGCCACGGTGGCGATCGACAGCGGCAACCTGGGCCATCGCATCCAGGTGCAGCGGCGCGACCAACTCGGCGCTCTCTCCACCTCTTTCAATCGCATGTCTGAATCGCTGGGCCTGCTGCTTGAACAGCAGCGCGAAAAAGAGCGCATGCAGAGCGAACTCGCCATCGCGCAGGAGGTGCAGGCGAACCTCTTCCCGCATGAAAGCGTGGAGGTGCCCGGGCTGGAGTTGCATGGGGTCTGCCGTCCCGCGCGCACCGTTTCGGGCGACTACTATGACTTCCTCGTGGCCGGCACCGGGGAACTGACCCTGGCCATGGGCGACATCAGCGGCAAGGGCATCTCTGCAGCACTGCTGATGGCCTCGCTCCATTCCGCGGTGCGCGCCTATCGCTTTGCCGGCGAAGACTGCGAAGAGGACGGACTGCTGAACGGGAATCCGCGCCGGGGTCTGGTCACCTTCAGTTCGCCCGGCAAGGTGCTCGGGCTGCTGAACCGGCACCTCTACCGCAGCACGCAGCCGGAGAAGTACGCCACCCTCTTCCTTGCTCACTACAACACGGAGTCGCGGCGGCTCGTGTACTCAAACGGGGGCCAGTTGCCGCCGTTCATCCTGTGTGCCGATGGCACGGTGCGCCGGCTGGACCAGGGTGGCTCCGTAGTCGGGCTGCTCGACCACATGCTCTATGAGGAGGGCGAGGTTGTGCTCTCGTCCGGCGACATCCTCATCGCCTACAGCGACGGCGTGACCGAGCCGGAGAACGAGTTCGGCGAGTTCGGTGAGGAGCGGCTGATCGAAATGGTGCAGCGGCATCGCCATCTCCCGCTGGCCGCCATCTCGCACCAGGTGCTGCAATCACTGCGCGCCTGGATCGGCACGCAGGAGCAGCCGGACGACATCACGCTCGTCCTCGCCCGGCAGGCATAGACCAGGAAGATTACTGGCTGAATCACCACTCGATTGTGACTGATTCGTGAATCGCGCCGTGGATAAGTTTGAGTTATTCGAATATTCATGGTGCTACTCCGAAACTTTGAAAAGCCGGTGAAATTCGACTGCTCGTTAACTCACATTCAGCTTTCGTTAAGCTTCTGCGGTTTGACTGAGGTTGGAGGCGGCGACGCTGCACTGTCGCGGTCCGCTCTGTCTCCTGCTGAGGCCTAACAATGTCCCGACCTTACCTATCGAAAAATAAAAAATTCTCCGCGCCACTCCTCGTTCCGGCCCTTGCGCTGCCCCTGGCAGCTGTAGCGTTCACCTTCCCTCTTAGTGTGCAGGCGCAGGCCGACCGCGGTTCGCTTGCTGGAAGCGTGACGGACGCGAGCAAAGCGGCCCTGCCGGGTGCGCGCGTCGAGATCGCGCCCGCCGCAGCCGCGGCACAAAGCACCGGCGCTGCGGTGAAGACGCCCAACATCACGGCAGGCCCGCAGACCACGCAGACGGACCAGAATGGCGACTTCCTGCTGACCGGCTTGCGCCCTGGCCACTACACCCTGAAGGTTTCTTATATCGGATTCGACAGTTACGCGACTGAAGTCGAGGTCACCCCGGGTAAGGTCGTGAGCGTCTCGCCGGTGCTCTCGCTCGGCAACGCCAGCGAGAAAGTGATTGTGCAGGCAGAGCGGGAAGTGGGCGAAGCAGAGGCCCTCAACGTGCAGCGCACGTCGCTCAACATCGTGCAGGTGCTGCCGTCCGAGGTCATCAACAGTCTGCCGAACGTCAACATCGCCGATGCGGTCGGGCGGCTGCCCAGCGTGTCGGTCGAGCGTGACGAAGGCGAGGCCAAGTACGTTCAGATCCGCGGCACCGAGCCGCGTCTCAATAACGTCACAGTGGATGGTGTCGAACTGCCATCGCCTGAGACCGTACGCAATGTGAAGCTCGACACCATTCCTGCCGGGCTCGTCGGCTCGCTGCAACTCAACAAAACGCTCACCGCCGACATGAATGGCGACGGCATCGGGGGATCGGTGAACATGGTCACCCGCCAGGCGACCGACGCGCCCTACTTCGCCGTACAGGGAGTACTGGGGCGCACGCCGCTGAATGGCGGACGCCGCATGGACCAGGTGTTTGCGACCTACGGACAGCGCCTGCTGAACAAGAAGCTCGGCGCGCTGATCTCCGGCAGCTACGACTGGAACGGCCGTGGCATCAACGATATCGAGCCAGGCCAGACGGTGAATAAGATCGTTGATGCCGACGGTAATCCGACTGGACAGACAGTCAACGCGCCGAACACGATCGATATTCGCGACTACTTCTACGATCGGTCGCGCTATGGCTTCGGTGGCACGCTCGACTACAAGTTCAGCGAAGACTCGACGATCTTCCTGAAGGGGCTGTACTCGTACTTCAACAACTACGGTGAAAATACGATCAAGACGCTGAACATCGGCAACTTCACCTCACCGACGACGACGGACGATACCGGCAGCACGCAGTACGCAGACAATTATCGTCGACCCACGCAGAATATCTGGAACCTGCTCGCCGGCGGCCAGCGCAAGCTCGGCCCGAACGGCACGCTCACCCTGGGCGCCGGGCTCGGTCAGGCAAGCTTCACCGGGGGCTCCGACTATTCCACGTTCGACGGCCTGCAGAACGTCGGGTATACCTACAGCAACCAGAACATCCACCTGCCGCACATCAACCCCGTCTCAACGCCCGGCAACGTGAGTGTGGATGATGCATCCCAGTACTCGCTGAAAAGTATCAGTCTCGGTGATTCGCATACCTTCCAACGCAACGCCGAGGGATACGTCGATTATGCGCATGGGTACGCGCGTACCTCGGTCTTCGGCACCTGGCAGATTGGGTTCCGTGCCCGCGACGTGATCAAGAATTACTCGCAGACGAATGCCACAGCCTCTGGTGCGAATCCGCTGTTGAGCCAGTTTCCGAGCAACCGGAGCCGCGGGAGTAACTACTACTTCGGCCAGTACTCACCCGGACCGGATGCGCAGGCCACCAGCATTCTCGCGTATTACAAGGCCAATGCCGGGCAGTTCACGCTCGACACGCAGGACGCTGACAATCTGGCGGCTGCTTCCAAGGTGAATGAACGTGTCTATGCCGGTTACGCTCAGAATGCATTTACCTATCACCGCTTCCGCGTTTACACCGGCCTGCGGGTGGAGTCGACGAGCGACGCCGTGCGCGGCTATCAGACCGATGCGAACGGGAATAACGGTCCGGCAAACCTGAGCCACGACTACACCTTTGTCCTGCCGAGCGCCAGCCTGCAGTACAACCTTGGCGAGTACACAGATTTCCGTCTGGCCTACTCGATCGGCATCGCGCGCCCGAACTACTCGGATCTGGCGCCGTATCTCACCTACGATCCGACGGTCGGCAACAATGGCCACGGTGATGGCGCCAACCCCGCTCTCAGCGCCGGGAACCCGAAGCTGAAGGCAACCTGGGCGCACAACATCGATCTGCTCGGCGAGCACTATCTCAAGAACGTGGGCGTCATCCAGGGCGGCGTCTTTTACAAGATGCTCTACGACTACATCGGCAACGGCTCGCAGCTGGTCAACTACGCGCCTTCGGGCGAACCGACCGGGCAGTACTACGAGAGCGCACCGCTCAACCTCGGAGCGGCTCACCTGATCGGTTTTGAGACCAGCTGGGAGCAGCGCTTCAGCCGCCTGCCGGGCGCGCTCGGTGGGGCCGGGTTCCGCGCCAACTACAGCTACGTGGCCTCAGTGGTCGGTCTCCCCGGACGCTCGGATCACCCGACTCTGCAACGGACCGCTCCGAATAATTACAACTTCGACGCGACCTACGATAAGTACAACCTGTCTGCGCGCATGGGTCTGTCACACAACGACGGTTATTTGTGGCAGTACGGATATCAGGACGGGACACCGATCCTGGGAACCCCTACGGACCCGACGCCGGGTGGCATCAAGGGCCCGAAGTCCGACACCTACATCTATCCGCACACGCAGGTGGATGCGCAGGTCAGCTACCTC
>NZ_JBMGJV010000048.1:0-26591 GCF_051025295.1 Candidatus Dedyshia acidiphila
AAAAAAGGCGCGGCTGGCAGCCACGGTACATCCAACTGCCATCATCAACTCGTAAGATTTCTCCTAGCCTGGAGGGCAGGAAATGCCAGCATGTCCAGAGTGTGAAAACGCGCTCGTGATCGACACCGATGATGTCGAAGAAGGCGACGTCGTCGCGTGTGAAGAGTGCGGAACCGAGTTTGAAGTCGTAGCCACCGAACCCCTGCAGCTATCGCAGGTGGAGGATGAGGGCTACGATGATGAAGACGAAGAGCCGCATGAAGATGAAGAGGAGTAAGCATGCCCAGTAAGCGTTTGCACCGTGCTGTGCGATGGATCGCTGCCCCACTCTCCCTAGGCCTGGTGCTGACTGCAGTGCCTGCGATGTTGCTGTGGCCCGCTGCTGCCCTCGCGCAGCAGTCGGCTGCACGCGTGGTGCAGGGGCATGTAGAGGCAGATAACGGCAGCAATGTGAAGGGCGCGATCGTGTACCTGAAGAATGCGAAGACGCTCGAAGTGCGCACCTACATCAGCACCGACGACGGCACCTTCCGCTTCGGCCAGCTCAGCTCCGACGCTAACTACACGGTCTGGGCCGACTACCAGGGCCACAAATCGAAAGAAAAGGGCGTCAGCGCTTTCGATAACAAGAAAGTGTTCGACATTACGCTGAAGCTCGAAGGCTGAGCGAATCAGATCCGCCTGCTCCGTGCGACTCCGACAACAGGCAGAATTCCCGCCACGCATAGGGATAGCGATGATCGCGCAGTGAAGATTTGGGGCCGCACCGGAACGCCAGGTCAAAAGGAATCGACTCAAAGCGGCAGAACAGTGCCAGCAGTAAAGATCGCGGTTTTGAGCACGCTGAACCTCGATTCCGCCTCCGTCCGGTCCACAGCATTCCATTCGATCAAGATTCGCAGCAGATGTGATCGTAGAGTGCGCTCGCTTCATTGCTGCAAAAGAGAAGGCCGCCCCGAGAGGCGGCCTTCGTTGTTTCCGGTGAGTTTGCTTTACTCGCCGCGCTTCCAGTTCATCAGGTCGCCCAAGGTGGTCGTGCCCGCGGGGGCCGAAGTCGGGCTCCTGTAGGCTTCGACATCGGCACGGCTGCCCTCTTCGCCCACCGCACGCAGGCTGAGGCCGACCTTCTTCTCTTCCGGGTTCATCTTGATGATCTTGAAGTCGTATTCCTGACCCGCATCAAGCTTCACTGCCTGGCCGAGCATGTCCGTTGCTTCGGAGACATGGCACAGACCCTCGATGCCCTCGGCGATCTCGACGAAGGAGCCGAACTGCGCGGTGCGCAGAACCTTGCCCTTCACCACGTCACCGACACGGTGCTGATCGAAGAAGGTCTCCCACACGTCCGGCTGGAGCTGCTTGATGCCGAGCGACAGGCGGCGATTCTCCGCCTCCACGCCGAGCACGGCTGCCCGCACCTTCTCGCCCTTCTTGAGGACTTCGGAAGGATGCTTCACGCGCTTGGTCCAGCTCAGGTTCGAGACGTGCACCAAACCGTCGATGCCGTCTTCGATCTCGATGAACGCACCGAAGTCGGTCAGGTTGCGCACGCGTCCTTCGACGATGGCGCCGGTCGGGTAGCGCTCGGAGAGGTGCTCCCACGGGTTCTCGAGGAGCTGCTTCATACCGAGCGAGATGCGGCGGTCATTGGGGTTCACGGCGAGGACGATTGTCTCGACCTCGTCACCCGGCTTGACCATTTTCGACGGATGCTTCATCCGCTTCGACCAGGTCATCTCGGAGACGTGAACCAGTCCCTCAATGCCCTGCTCGAGCTCGACGAACGCACCGTAGTCCGTAACGCTGAGGACACGGCCGCGCACGCGCGCACCGATCGGGTAGCGCTCCACGGCATCGAGCCACGGATCCGGCGTGAGCTGCTTGAAGCCGAGGGAGACACGCTGCTTCTCCTTGTCGAACTTCAGCACCTTCACCTGGATCTCGTCGTTGACGTTGACCAGGTCGCGCGGGTGGGTCAACCGGCCCCACGACATGTCCGTGATGTGCAGCAGGCCATCGATGCCGCCCAGATCGACAAACGCGCCGTAGTCGGTCAGGTTCTTCACCGTACCGTTCAGGATCGCGCCCTCTTCCAGGTGCTCGAGCGTGGCGCTGCGCTTGGAGTTCTGTTCCTCTTCGAGGATCTCCTTGCGGGAGACGACCACGTTGCCGCGCTTCTTGTTGAGCTTGATGACGCGGACGTCGATGGGCTGGCCGATGTAGGCGTCCAGGTTGCGAACCGGCCGGATCTCAAGCTGCGAGCCAGGCAGGAACGCCTTGATGCCGATATCGACGGTGACACCGCCCTTGACGCGGCCGACGACCGTGCCCGTGATCGGCACCTTGTCGTTGTAGGCCTTTTCGATCGAGTCCCAGACGCGGTGGCGCTGTGCCTTGTCATAGCTCAGCAGGTAGCCGCCTTCGGCCTCCTCACGCTCCACCACCACTTCAACCTGGTCCCCCGGCTGCAGCTTGGACTGGCCGGTGTGGTCGGTCACCTGCTCCAGCGGAATCAGACCTTCGCTCTTCAGGCCGACATCCACCACCACGTGCTTGTCCGTGATCTTCACCACCGTGCCCTGGACGATGTTGTTCTCGTCTCCCTGGGCAATGGCAGCCTCAGCGGCCTGTTCGCGGTCGAAGGATTCAAGGGCAGCGGCAAAGTCCTCCATGCTCATGTCGTCATCTGCACGTTCGGCATGGGCGGCTGGGGAGGCGTGCTCAGTCCCGGCGTACGGTGCGCCGGCAGACTGGTGGTTGTGGGTGGAGTCGGTCGACGGCTGCTCGTGATCCGTCGCGGAATCAAGCGTTGGGGCTTCCAGATGCGTGTTCAGGGGTGTGCTCTCGGTGTCGTGAGTTTGGGCGTTTGGCATAGCAACAGCTCCGGATCCGATCGGCGCCGCCACCTTCTGCCGCGGCTCACGCCGGGCTGCGAAGGCAACCGCCGGCCAGGCAAGCCATTGCGGGGAGTGAGGCCCTTGCGGGCGAGCTCCGGCTGTGTTGTGCCGGCGCACTTGCATCGCCTCAGCTCCTGGTGGTGGCGAACCCAGGGCAATCGCTGCGACGCACTGTCTTTGTTCCGGAAGGCGGGTCCGCCTTGCCTGAGAGAGAACCGCTCCGCATCACGGGGGCTCACTCACCAGGTCTCCAAAGGGGAGTGCCTAGGCTTCGGATTTAGGCAGGGATCGCAGTGGAAGCCGTGCCCACGAATCCAGCAGACGTGGCTTCATTCATGAGTGTAGCAACCGGGTACAGGTGCGTCAAACAACACTTGACATGGAAATGCTTATGTCAATACCGCGTAAATTCGCGAGACCCGCCACGTTTCGTGCATCGCGCCCGGCCCGCCGCGGCACCCCTATACTCGCGCTATGGATCACCTCTGGACGCCGTGGCGTTACGCCTACGTCACCCAGCCCAAGGACGCCGGCGCCGAAGGCACTCGCGAAGGCGTGCCCCCTGCCCTCGCCGCGTGGCCGGGCGATCACCACTGCGTGTTCTGCAACCTGATCGCCGCCGCGGATTACGCTGTGGCGCACGGCGCCTCGGCTGAAGACGCGGATCGCGCGGCCAACGTCGTGCTCCGGGGCGAACACTGCTACGTCTGCCTGAATGCGTTTCCCTACAGCTCCGGCCACGTCATGGTCGTGCCCTACGCGCATCTGGCGGCGCTGAGCGCACTGCCCGCCGCCGCCGCGCAGGAGATGATGGCGTTGGCGCAGCGCGTGGCTGCCGCCCTGGAAACGACCTACAAGCCGGAAGGGCTGAACCTGGGGCTAAACCAGGGCAAGGCCGCTGGCGCCGGGGTGGCGGGCCACCTCCACCTGCACGCGCTGCCCCGCTGGATGGGGGACACCAATTTCCTGACCACGGTGAGCGAGACCCGGATCCTGCCCGAGCTGCTGGACCAGACCTGGCAGCGGCTGCACGCGGCACTGCGCTAAAGAGCGTTCACCCGGGGAGGGGGTTCGTTCGCTCCGCCGCATCACACTCAGGAACCCTGAGGAGAATGCGGATGAGCGATACCAGCAGCAAGACCCAGGTGAAGCCTGACGCGACACCCACCACGCCAGGCGCGCCGACCTCGGTCGCGAACACGGAGCCGGAAGATCACTACGTGAGCGGCGGGCAGGTGAAGCAGCAGCGAAAAGAGCTGGAGAAGTCAGTGCAGGAAGGCCAGCGCAAGCCCCCTGTGGACGAGAGCTCCGGCCTGCACCGGACGGGCAGCTACACGGGCATTGCAGGTGGCCCGGAGCACACCGAGAAGGATCCGGGCGAGGATTCCCGGTCGTCGGTTCCCGGCAAAACTGAGCGCTGAAAGAGCAGGAAGGACTAGCCGGTGCGGCGCTCGTCCAGCACCGCATCGAGCAGCCCGTTGAGGTTGCTGGCGCGATTGCGGAGCGCCGTCTCGGCATGGTTCACGCTGCCGGCCAGCGCACGGTAGCGGGCCTGCATGGTGCGGAGTTCATCGGCAATGTTCAGGGCGGCGAGCACGGCCACGCGCAGCGAGTCCACCGTCGTTCCCTGGGCAGCCACGGCGCGCATCTTCCCGTCGACAAGCGAGGCCAGCGACTCGATGTAGACCGAGTCCTCGCCGCGCAGGTGGTACGGCTGATCGTAGATTTCGACAGTGACGCCCTGGTTTATGCTCTCGCTCATGCGTGGCTGACGCTCTCCTCTGCTGCCGTATGGTGCTGCTGTTCCGGAACGATCAGGCCGTGAATTCATCGAGATGCCGCAACAGCCGTTCCACGCGACCGCGCACCTGATCGCGCTCCTGCTGCAGGTGTTCGAGCTCGCCTTCGAGGCGCTGGGCATGCTCGCTCTTGCCGCCAAGCTGCTGCTCGATGTCATTCAGCCGGTGCTCCAGCTCGGTGCGCCGCTGCTCCAGTTCGGTGCGACGCTGCTCGAGAGCCCCGTGCTGCTGTTCGAGTTCTGACCGCTGCTGCTGCTGAACGGTCAGCTGGTGCTCCAGGTCAGCCGAGTGCCGCTCCAACTCGGCGATGCGGGCATTTGCCGCGCTGTGTGCGTCGCGCTCTGCCCGCAGCAGTTCCACGGCGCGCATGACGCGCTGCTCCAATGCCTGAAAGTCTGCTGTTGCGAGTGCCTCCGCATCCGGAGCCGTATTCAGGGCCGATACATCCATCGCTGCCGTCGCCATCGAACCTCACTGCTTGGGGGGAAGTGGTTCGTTCCTGCCCGCAGTATATCCCCGAAGCGAATGGCATTCGCCAGCTTCGATTCGAACGCTGTGCATATGTGTGCCGTCGGCGATACCTCAGCAGACTCAGATCGGAACGACTGTTCCAAATTGCGCCTGCCCACGGCGGCGGATGCTAGCCGCGCAGATGGCCGCCCAAGGCTTCTAGCGCGCGCACGATCCGTCCGGACCAGTCCTGCAACTCGTCCTCGCGTAACGTGCGATCGACCGATTGGAAGGTGGTCGCGACCAACATCGAATAGTGATCTGCCGGCACGGTGCGACCCTTCGGATCGCGGAAGATCTCGGCTGGCCGGTACTCCTGCAGCTCATCGATCGCGAGCGAGGCCAGCACGGACTGCACCTCGTCCCAGTGCACCGCGTCCGGGAAGACGAGCGAGAAGTCGCGACGCACCGGCTGATACCGGGAGAGCTCCCGCGTCGCAGCCTGGCGCAGCGTGAGACGGAAGAGCCGCTCAAGATGCACTTCGCCCAGCCAGACCGCCTGGCGCAGCTTGCGGCGCGCACTCTCCTCCGGGCTGACTTCGCCGAACCACGCCACGGTGGCGCCGTCGATCACGCAACGCGCACTGCGCGCCGGGTTGAGCCAGCGCGGGACAAGGCCTGTCTCCGGCGGAAAGGTGTCGAAGTAGAGTGAGCGATGGCCGAAGCGGCGGGCGAGCTCCTCCACGAGCCCCTTGGCATCGTAAAAGTCGAACGCGCGCGCGCCATGCAGGCCGTCATGCACAAGCCCGCTCGCACCGAAGGCGAGACCGAGCGCTTCATCGACGCGCTCGGTGGAGCCGGTGAATACGGTACCGATCTCGAACAGCCGCACATCGTCGACGTTGCGATTCAGGTTGTTCCCGAGCATGGTCAGCATGCCAGGGACGAGCGATGGCCGGAGCACGCCGGCCTCTTCGCTGAGCGGGTTGCCCATGGGCACGACACTGCCCGGTTGCGCCGCAAACGTCGCTGCGTCGCTGGCAGAACAGAATGTGGAGGAGACCGCCTCGTGATACCCGGCCGCAAGCAGGATGCTGCGCACGGCGAGAAGCTTCGGGGCGTGCGGCTGCTCGACCACGGTACCCGTGAACGTGGGCAGCGTGTTCGCAAAGCGGTTGTAGCCGTAGACGCGCGCGACCTCTTCGACCAGGTCGATCTCGCGCTCGAGATCGAGCCGCCAGGTCGGCAGCGTGACGGCGTACTGGCCGGGGCTCGTTTCACTCAGCGTGCAGCCGAGCAAACGCAGCACGGCGGTGGCGACCTCGTCCGTAATGCCGGGGCCGCTCTCGGTGGCGCCGAGCAACTGCGCGCAGCGCGGCACGGAGAACGCGACGGGCGCACGATGCGCGATGCGTGTCTCCAGTTCGGGCACGATCACATCAACCATCTCGCCTTCGAGGAAGCCGCCTGAGGCGAGGATGATCTCGCTCACCAACGCGGAGGCAAGCGGGGCGGCGGCGAAGTCTGCGCCACGCTCGAAGCGGTGCGACGCATCGGAGTGGATGCCGTGACGGCGGCTCATCCGCCGCACGATGGCAGGATCGAACCACGCCGCCTCGACGAGCACGTTGCGCGTGGCGGGGGTGATCATCGAATCCCAGCCGCCCATCACGCCAGCCAGCCCAAGCGCCTTCCGCTCATCGGCGACGACCAGGTCGTCCGCGGACAGCGTACGGTCGACACCATCGAGGGTCTTCAGGCGCTCACCAACGCGCGCGCGACGCACGACCACTGCCCCCTCGAGCTTGTCGAGATCGAAGGCATGCGTGGGGTGGCCCATCGCAAGCAGGACGTAGTTCGACGCGTCGACAGCGTTCAGAATCTGCTTCTGACCCAACGCGGCAAACCGCTCTGCCACGATGCCCTGTGACGCGCCGATGCGCACATCGCGCAGGATGCGCGCAGTGAACCGGCCGCAGCCATCGCGCGCCTCGATGCGCACAGGGTAGCCCGAACCGGCCCGCGCAGCGGGCAACGCCGGCGCGAGCGGCGCCAGTGCGACTCCGTAGGCCGCAGCCGCCTCGCGCGCGATGCCGTAGTGGTTCATCGCGTCGACGCGATTGGTGGTGATGTCCATCTCGAACCGCGAGCCACCGACGGGTGACTCGACCGGGAAAACACCTTCGACGGCGATGCCGCGAAGCGTCAGATCGTCGGCGAGCGTGGCGTCATCGACGGGCAGTGGAGGAAGAGAAGCGCGGAGCCAGGAAGACAGGATATTCATAGCGGCCTCAGCCGAATTGCTCCAGAAACCGCACATCGCCCGAGAACAGCAGGCCGATGTCGCTGATGCCGTACTTCATCATCGCGATGCGGTCGAGGCCCATGCCGAAGGCGAAGCCGGAGATCGTTGCCGGATCATAGGCGGGCTGCTTTTCGCGGACGAAGCCGAAGACTGCCGGATCGACCATGCCGCAGCCGAGCAGCTCGATCCAGCCGGAGTGCTTGCACTTCCGGCAGCCTTTGCCGCCGCAGAAGATGCAGGAGATCTGCACGTCCGCGCTGGGTTCGGTGAACGGGAAGAAGGAGGGAAAGAATCGCGTCTTTACGTTGGAGCCGAAGAAGGCTTTCATTGCATAGTCGAGCGTGCCCTTCAGGTCGCCGAAGGTGATGCCCTTGTCGACGCAGAGGCCCTCGATCTGGTGGAAGATCGGCGAGTGGGTCGCATCCGCGGCGTCGTTGCGATGCACCTTGCCGGGGATGATGAGGCGCACCGGCGGCGGCTGCCGCTCCATGGTTCGTACCTGCACGGGTGACGTATGGGTGCGCATCAGCAGGCGGTCGCGCAGGGGCTTGCGCTCCTGGTTCGCGATCACGAGCGTATCCTGCGTGTCGCGCGCCGGGTGGTTGGGCGGGAAGTTCAATGACTCAAAGTTGTAATAGTCGGTCTCGACCTCGGGGCCAGTGCCGACCGAGTAGCCCATCGCCGCGAAGATACGCACCGCCTCATGCCAGACGCGCAGCACGGGGTGTTCTGCGCCGATCTGCGGACGACGTCCGGGCAGCGTGACATCAATGGCCGAGCCGGTCGCCCTGGTCTGCTTGCCCAGGGCGGCGTCGCTCAGCAACTGCTCGATGCGCTCCTTGAGCGTGTTGAATCGCTGCCCCAGCGCGCGACGCGACTCCACGGGCGCTGTTTTCAGCCATGCGTCGCTGACTGTTTTCAGGCGGCCCTGCTTGCGCCCCAGCCACTCCAGGCGAAACTGTTCGACCGCGTCGCCACTGGCGAGCGTTGCCGCCGAGCGCTCGAGATCTTGGGTGAGCGAGGCAAAGGCGTGGTCGAGCGAGGCGTCGTCATAGCCACGCAGTTCGGGGATCGCGACATCGGGCATGGTCTGGCTCAGGATAAATCAGCGTGCGCTGCCGAACGGCGGCAGGGACGATGTCGGCGGAGAACGCGGAGCCTGTATAGCTCTTTGGTTGAGTACCGCTCTCGGCACTCTGCATGCCACGATAAGGCGTCTACGATGGTGCTCTCTGGCGTCTCCGCGCACCTCGTCTCGAGCATGCGTCGTCTATTTCAATTTCGGTTTTCTTCCGCAGTCCCGGCTGCATTGTCCTGCCTGGTCGCGATGCTCTGGTTGGCCCTCTCGGCCGCGCCGGCGTTCGCGGTCCATCATCATGCCTCGGCGAGCCACGCCTCGCTCCATGCGGCACATCCGCGGCTGCGGCCTGCACACGCGGCACGCCGCCGGCGCGAGCACCACGTGCATCCGCACACGGCGCGCGCGCTGAAGCATGCCCGCCGTCACGGCACAGCCGCCGTGCAGCAGGCAGCCCGTGAAGAGATCAGGCGCGTCGCCAGCGGCGAAGAGACGGCAGATTCTTCTGAAACTGCCTCGCTCGCCATGACAGAACGTCCGCTCGCGCCAATGAATCTGCCGCCGCTGCGTGGCAGCCATGAATCCCTGGTTCGCCAGAACACACGCGCCGAACAGGACGGCCTGCTGCGCGTGAAGGACGACAGCGACCTGGATGCGCTGCGTCGTACCGGCAGCCTGGTACTGCTGCCCGAGACGGCAGCCCTGCGGGTCGATGACCGCCTGCCGCGCAATCGTCGCTACTGCCGCAGTTGGACCGGCAGGTTTCTGGCTGATATGGCGCGCCAGCATTATGAGCGCTTCCACCGGCCCCTGCAGGTGAATTCAGCCGTGCGCACGATCGAGTATCAGCGCCATCTGCTGCACATCAACGGCAACGCCGCGCCCGCCGAGGGCGACGTTGCATCGCCCCACCTGACGGGCGCTGCCGTGGATATCGCGAAGAAGGGCCTCAGCCCGGCTGAAGTGGCCTGGATGCGCGCCTACCTGCTGCCACTTGAGACCGCGGGCAAGCTGGACGTCGAAGAAGAGTTCCACCAATCCTGCTTCCACATCTCGGTGTACCGCTCCTACGGGAACGGCGCCAGCGATGTAGCCGGCGCGAAGGCGACTACCCTGCTGCCCAACGGCACCCGATAGATCGCAACGCTCCGTGGCTGGACCCAAACTGAACGAAAGCCCGAACGACTGCCGCTCAAACCGTCACTGCTGGCCCAGAACTTCACTGCCGTCACGATGCTCTCGTGGCGGCAGTTTTTTTTGAGCTCAAGGGCCGGGTGGCGGTCCGTTCGGGTGCAGTGCGGCTTGGTAGCCTTCGCGGAAGGCACGCCGGTAGTCTTCCCAGGCAGGGGGCGGGACGGGTGGGTTGCGGAAGCGCTCGTGCCGCGGCGGACCGGGCGGCTGATTGGTCTCGATGTCATGCCGCGCGGCGTTGAAGCCATCGCGGAAGCCGAGATCGTGCACTTCCTGATAGCTGAGCTCGGGAGGTGGCGGAGGTGGCGGCCCGTAGACCGGCCGGGTGTCTCCGCAGCCGGCAAGGGTCAGCGGCAAAGCAAGAAGGACAAAGAGCCAGCGTCGTTGCATGAGACCTCGCAGGAATGGCGACAACGGCCATGGAGACCCCGGCACGCAGAGAAGGTTGTGCTGCACGGCGGGACGAGGTGTCGAGGCTGGTACGAATCGGTGATGCGAGGGGTGCGGCTACTCGTTCCAGCGGCGGAAGACGAGCGAGCCATTGGTGCCACCGAAGCCGAAGGAGTTGGACAATGCGTACTCCATGGCGTGCTTTACGGGGGTGTTCGGCACGTAATGCAGTTCGCAGGCGGGGTCCTGGTTGGCCAGGTTGGTGGTCGGCGGCGCGATCTGATTCTGCAGCGCCATGATCGTAATGCCGGCCTCGAGGCCGCCAGCTCCGCCGAGCAGATGGCCCGTCATCGACTTTGTCGAGCTGACCAGCATCTTGCCGGAGAGTGCACGCTCGCCGAACAGCTTCTTCATCGCCGCCGACTCAAGGGCATCGCCCAGGGGCGTCGAGGTAGCGTGCGCGTTCACGTAATCGATCTTGTCCGGCTCGAGATTGGCCGAGCGGAGCGCATTGCGCATCGCGCGGAAGCAGCCCTCGCCCTCAGCCGCCATGCCGGTCATGTGGTACGCGTCGGAGCTCATGCCATAGCCGACGATCTCGGCCAAGATATTGGCACCGCGCGCCTTTGCATGCTCCAGCTCTTCGAGGATCAGGATGCCCGCACCCTCGCCAACCACAAAGCCGTCGCGATCCTTGTCGAAGGGCCGGCACGCATGCTCCGGATCGTCGTTGCGCGTGGAGAGCGCCTTCATGGCCGCAAATCCACCGACACCCATCGGCGTGATGGCCGCCTCGGCACGCCCGCGATCATCACATCGGCGTCGCCCCGCTCGATGATGCGGTACGCATCGCCGATCGAGTGAGCGCTGGTCGTGCAGGCCGTTGCGGTCGCCTCGTTCGGTCCCTTCGCGCCGTAGCGAATGCTCACCTGGCCGGCGGCCAGGTTCACGATCGCAGCCGGGATGAAGAAGGGTGAGATCTTGCGCGGGCCGCCGCTGAGCATGTTGCTGTGCTCGCGCTCGATGATGTCGAACCCGCCGATACCCGAGCCGATGTGCACGCCCACCCGCTCTTCATTGGCCGGCGTGACCTTCAGCTCGCAGTGCTGCATCGCCTCTGCCGTGGCGGCCAGGGCGAAGTGAATGAACCGCCCCATCTTGCGCGATTCCTTCTTCTCGATGAACTGCAGCGGGTCAAAGTTCTTAACTTCGGCGGCAAAGGTGACGGGGAAGTTTGTCGCGTCGAAGCCCGTGATCGGGGCCATCGCGCTCTTGCCTGCAAGCAGGTTCGTCCACAGCTCCGGCGCTGTCTTGCCGGGGCCGGCAAGGAGGCCAAGCCCCGTCACCACCACCCGTCGATCGCGTTGCAAGTTTACTTCCCGCCCTTCGCGTGCTTCTCGATGTACTCAGTCGCGTCTTTGACGGTCTTGATCTTCTCGGCGTCTTCGTCGGGAATCTCCATATCGAAGGCCTCTTCAAACTGCATTACCAGCTCGACGACATCGAGCGAATCGGCGCCCAGGTCTTCCTGGAAGGAGGCGCTGGGGGTGACCTCGGCCTCGTCGACCTGGAGCTGTTCCACGATGATCTGCTTGACTTTCTCGTCTACTGCCGCCATGCGCTTCTCCTCGAACACTTAAATCGAATGAACTGAATACCTTTGAGATTAGCAGGGTTGGAACAAGGAACCGCACGTACCCGGAGGGGCAACGCTCGGCGCTGGAGCCGGTCTCAAGCTCCCAAGTCTACCGAGGGGTCGAGGGGGTGTAAAGGCAGGTGACCCCGGTCATCGGTGCGCCGCGCGATCCATGGCAAAACCCGGTACAGTCCTCATCATTACTTCCATGATGGATGCCAATCTGCACACGCTGGTCGCAGCGTTTTTGGGCCTGCTGCCGGGCGCGGCGCTGGGCTACCTGCTGGGAGCGCGCCGCACCGCCGCAATGGCGGCCACATTGCAGGCGGAGCGCCGCGGGTTTGAGGAGAGGCTGGCGCTGTGGGACGACGCGCGCGACCGCATGGGCCACGAATTTCGCTCGCTGGCCAGCGACCTGCTCGAGGAGAAGTCCCGCCGCTTTACCGAGCACAGCCAGGCCAGCCTGCGACCGCTGCTCGACCCACTCAAGCAGCGACTCGAGGAGTTCGACAAACGCGTGCAGCACGTCTACGTCGAGGAGGCCAAGGAGCGCAGCGCGCTGGCGGAGCAGGTGCGTTCCCTGCTCGCCATGAATCAGCGGCTGGCCGACGAGGCGCGACAGTTGACGCACGCGCTGAAGGGTTCAGCGAAGCAGCAGGGCCAATGGGGCGAGTTGGTGCTCGAGCGCATCCTCGAAGCCGCAGGCCTGCGCCGCGGCCACGAGTACACAGTCCAGCACACCGTCGCGCGGGACGACGGCAGCCGTGGGCAGCCGGACGTGGTGCTGCATCTGCCGGGTGAGCGCACGCTGGTGATCGATGCGAAGGTCTCGCTGATCGCCTACAACGAATACGCGAACACAGCAGACGAGGCGACACGCCGTGCGGCCAACGCGCGTCATCTGACGTCCGTGAAAGAGCACATTCGCGGGCTCGCGGCGCGTGACTACCATCGTCTGCCAGGGCTTGAGACGCTGGATTGCGTACTGCTCTTCGTGCCCATCGAGCCTGCATTCCTGCTCGCCATCGAGAGCGATCCAGATCTGTGGCTGCATGCGTGGCAGAAAAATATCCTGCTGGTCAGCCCGAGCACGCTGCTGTTCGTCGTGCGCACCGTGGCCCACTTGTGGAAGCAGGAGGAGCAGAGCCGCAACGTCCGCGAGATTGCCGAGCGCGGTGCGCAGCTTTATGACAAGTTCGCAGCGTTCGTCGAGGACCTGAGCGCGATCGGCACGCAGCTCGAGCGCACACGGCACACCTACGATGCCGCATTCGCAAAGCTGAGCCGCGGCCGCGGCAACCTCGTGCGGCAGGCGGAGATGCTGCGCACGCTCGGCGTGCATCCATCACGGCGAATCCCTGAGTCGGTGCGCAGCATCGAAGAGGAGTCGGATGTGAACGAGGTGTTGTTCAGCGATGAATTGTTTCGCGAAGAAGAACGCGCCGGCAGCGGCTCACCGCACGAATGAACAGCATGTTTCGTGGCAGTGAAGTGAGTTGCACGTCGATCCCACGATGGTGACTTGCAAAGCGCGACGGCCCTCTATAGCATCCGAAACAGAAACCGGCCTGCAAAGCAGGTGCGGAGCTAACGCTGGTAGAACCTATATTCATTGAACAGGGACTCGACTCGACAATTTGGCTCGGTGTGCAGTGTCCGCCAGTCCGGAATGCCTAAAGAGCTACGGAGAGTCCCACCGTCTTAGGACGGGTTCACCAGCGCGCACTGCACGGCCCCGTGGGTCGGTTTTCACTTCTCTTCCGCCGGGTTAAAGGGGCCTAGCTGCTCAGCCCATGTACCCGCGATTCCTTGAGTTCGGCGCGTTCGTCATCTCCACCTACGGTGTGCTTGCACTCGTGGCGGTTGCGTGCGGTCTCACGCTGTGGACCAGCATCGCGCGTCGACGCGCACTTCCCCTCCCCGCCATTCAGAATGCTGGATTCCTTGCAGTGCTCGCGATCGTGCTCGGCTCGCGGCTCGCTGTCATCCTTGAGAACTGGCGCGGCTTCCTCACGGCGCCGCTGCTCGTCCTGACAGCAGGCACCATGCGCGCCGGCAGTGCTGCTGCATGGGGAGTTGCGATCGCCTGTGTGGCCTGCGCGGTCTCGCTCCGTCGGGCACGCGTGCCGCTGCTCCAGGCCGCGTCAACGAGCGCGCCCGCGATCGCGCTTGCTGCCGGTATTCTCGACATTGGCGACTTCGCCGCCGGCACTCACTACGGCACGCAGACATTGCTGCCCTGGGGCGCAATTTATACCAGCCGCTTTGCGGCGCGGACTGCGGGCGTGCCGCTGGGCATCGCGCTGCACCCAGTGCAGATCTACATGGCGATGGCGCACTTCACTCTCGCGGCGCTCCTGCTGATCGGCATGCAGCGCGGCATGCGCGATCTGGAAGTGCTGGGCACCGCATTCATCGCGGAAGGCGTGCTCCGCTATCTGATGGCACCCTTAAGCGGCGACTATCTCGACGCGCCGGTGGTGCTGCACGCCATCACCATGGGCCAGGCCATGGGCATGCTGCTGGTCGCAGTCGGAGCGATCGGATGGCTGGACATCCGGCCGAGAGGGGAGCATCAGCATGCCTGAACCAACAGAGACAACGCTGCGCGAACTTGTGGTTCCGGCCGACGCAGCTGGCCGACGCCTCGACCAGTTCCTGGTCGAAGTGCTGGGTGTGAGCCGCGCTCGCGTGCAGTGGCTGCTCTCAGAAGACAAGGTGCTGCTGGCGGGCAAGCCGACAAAGGCGAGCTTCAAACTGCGCGGTGGTGAAGCAATGTCCGTGACCGGCGAGGCTGAGCCGCGGCCGCTGCATGCGGTGCCCGAGGCCATCGCGCTCGATGTGATCTACGAAGACGACGACCTGGCTGTGATCAACAAACCGGCTGGCATGATGGTGCACGCCGGCTCCGGGTCCACCGACGACGCGCGCCAGCGTGGCACCGTGGTGAATGCACTGCTGCACCATTTCACGGAGCTCTCGTCCACCGGAGGTGCTCTGCGGCCCGGCATTGTGCATCGGCTGGACAAGCAGACCAGCGGCCTGCTGCTGGTTGCGAAGCACGACAAGGCACACGCCAAGCTGGCCGACATGTTCGCGCGGCGCGCGGTCCGGAAGAGCTATCTTGCCTTGGTGCACGGCAATATCGCCACCGACACGGGCACAATTGACTCACCGGTCAGCCGCGACGTGGTACGGCGCACCCGGATGACGACGCGGCGAGACGATGGGCGCTCTGCGATCAGCCACTACCGCGTGCTTGAACGCATCCAGTCGCCGTTTGGCCGGTTCACCCTCGTTTCGGTGCGCATCGAAACAGGCCGCACGCACCAGATTCGCGTTCACCTCTCGTCCATCGGATTTCCTGTTGTTGGCGACACGCTGTACGGCGCGCCCGCGGTGTTGCGGCACGCCCCTGTGAGCGGCAGCGCCCAGACACCGCGCCGTCGCAGGCAGACCGAGCAGGACGAGCCCACGCTCACGTTGCCGCGAAACTTCCTGCATGCTGCAGAATTGGCCTTCCCGCATCCGACCACGGGGAAGACGCTGTCGCTGACTGCGCCGCTGCCCCAGGAGTTGACGTTGTTTCTTCAGAGTCTGACCGGTGCGGTCGAGCCAGTCTCCGCGCCGAAGGACCGCATACAATGAGCCCAGCCCCCATGAGTGACTTCGTTTTCCCTGACGCGTCCGTGTGTTCTGTGCGCCCGAACGCTCCGGCCCGCGCTCTATCGCGTCGGCCCCTCTCTGCGCTTCTTCTTGCATGCGCTGTCGCCGCGCTCGCCGTAAGTCCTTTGATGGCGCAGACGACGGGAAGCTCGCCCAACCTGCCGGATGCGCCCGGCACGCGCGCGCCAGCAGTCCCCGCACCAGCGAGGCCCACGCCGCAGCCTGCGCCTGTCAGGCCGGCCACGACACCCACACCCACGGCCCAAGCTCCGCAGCAGAGTCCCCAGCCCACCGCGCCGGCGGCTCAGGATGCACAGCCCGGCACCGCAGCCTCAGACGATCAGGGCACCTACACACTGCGCACCAACGTGAGCGAAGTCGATCTGACGTTCACTGTCACCGACCGCCACGGGCACTTCATCAACAATCTGCAGCAGCAGGATTTTGCGCTGCTCGACAATCAGCGCGCGCCCGCGCAGGTGTACAAGTTCACGCAGCAGACCAACCAGCCGCTGCGCGTCGGACTGCTGGTCGATGCGAGCACATCGATCCGCTCACGCTTCAAGTTCGAGCAGCAAGCGGCGACCGAGTTTCTGCAGAGCATCCTGCGACCGCGTACCGATCGCGCGTTCATCATGGGCTTCGATGTGACTTCGTATGTCACGCAGCCATTTACAAATAACCCCGACCTGCTTGAGACCGGCCTCACGCGCCTGCGCCCCGGGGGCGGCACCGCTATTTATGACGCTGTGTACAAGGCGTGCCGCGATCAGATGCTGAATGGCGTCCCGCAGAACGCAGAGGTGCGCAAGGCGCTGATCATCCTGTCCGACGGCGATGATAACCAGAGCCGTGCGTATCTCGACGATGCGATCAAGATGTGCCAGCGCGCGGAGACGACGATCTACAGCATCAGCACGAACACCAGCCCCACGCGCGAGCGTGGCGACGAGGTGCTGACCAAGATGGCCTCGGCTACCGGTGGCAGTGCTTTCTTCCCGCAGAAGGTGGAGGACATCGCCAACGAGTTCCACCGCGTGGAAGAAGAGCTGCGCTCGCAATATTCTCTGACGTATAAGCCGGCCGATTTCCACGCAGATGGATCGTTTCGCACGATCTATCTGACGTGTCTGCGCGGCGGGTACGCTGTGCATGCGCGCACGGGCTACTTCGCTCCGCAGTAGGAGCTAGCGCGGAAGCGGCGGCGCGACGAAGCCACCGGAGTGAACTGCTTCCATGAACGAGCCGCAGCGCTCGAACAGCAGTGTGCTCGGGTCTTTGACCACGATCGTGTCGAACGGCAGCGTGCCCGGCGCGCCGAGCTGGATCACTTCGATCGCATCGCTGCGCAGGCCGAGCTTATCGGCAGTCGCGCCTGCGCCGCCGTACTTCTCGTTGAACTGATCGGGCGAGAGAGTGCGCACCATGGGCTGCGGGTCCGTCGCCGACGCATCGTTCCAGACGATATTGCGATCGCTCATTAGAACGCGCGAACCTTTGGCCGGCTTGCCGAAGAACGCGGGGCTCGCAGCGCAGGAAGCCGCAGTGGCAGCCGGATGTTCCGGCAGCGTCTTCGCCAGCTTCCAATAGCCGCCTGTACCGGCAGGCATCGTCTGCGCCAGTGCGGGTGCGGCCACCAGCAATACGATCGAGAGCAAGCCTCGCATCATCCCAGCATCTCCAGCAATTCAGGTTCGGCGATCACCGGCACCTTCAACTCCCGTGCCTTCTCGAGCTTCGAGCCTGCGTCTTCGCCGGCGACCACGTAACTCGTCTTCTTACTCACGGAGCCCGACACGCGGCCCCCTGCTGCTTCGATGCGCTCTTTGGCCTCTTCGCGTGAGAGTGTGGGCATCGTGCCAGTCAGCACAAACGTAAGCCCCTCAAGCTTCGCTGACCGTTTGCGCTTCTCCGCCGTGAAGGTAAGCCCCGCACTCCGCAGCCGCTCGATCAGCTCGCGATTGCGCGGTTCGGCGAAGAACTCGTAAACGGCAGCCGCTACCCGCGGGCCGACTTCGTGAATGCGCTCCAGGTCCTCAACATTTGCCGCGAGCAGCGCATCCATGGACCCGAACGCATCCGCCAGCAACTGTGCCGTGCGCTCCCCGACGAAGCGGATTCCGAGCCCGAAGAGCACGCGATCGAGCGGTTCGCGCTTTGATCGCTCGATCTCCGCGATCAGGGCATCTGCCGTCTTCTGCCCGATGCGCTCGAGCGTCAGCAGCGTCTCGCTGGTCAGCATGTACAGGTCGGCGATCGATCGCACGAGCCCGCGCTCCATCAATTGCGTGACCACCGCCTCGCCCATACCGTCGATGTTCATGACGCCGCGCGACGCGAAGTGAAGCAGGCTCTCGCGGAGGCGTGCCGGGCAGTCTACGTTGACGCAGCGGTAGTCTGCCTCGCCCTCGGTGCGCACGATGTCGCTACCGCACACCGGACAATGGCTGGGAAATGAGAAGCTTTTGTGCCCGCGCGGGTGCTCCGCGTCCTCGACAACTTCGACGATCTTCGGGATTACGTCGCCACCGCGCTCCACGCGTACGAAGTCGCCGATCTTCACGCCCAGTCGTTCGATCTCGTCCGCGTTGTGCAGCGTGGCGCGGGTCACCGTGATGCCACCGATCGACACCGCACTGAGCACGGCGACCGGGGTGAGCTTGCCGGTGCGCCCGACCTGCACTGTGATGTCTTCGAGGCGCGTCACCCCGCCCCGCGCCGTGAACTTGTAGGCCACAGCCCAGCGGGGCGCCTTGCCGGTGAAACCGAGCCGTTTCTGCAGCGCAACACTGTCCACCTTGATCACCACGCCATCGATCTCGTAGCCGAGCGAGGCACGATCCAGTTCCGCCTTCGCGACGAATGCGTTCAGATCTTCCAGCGCGTGCAGCGCCTGCCTGTGTGGGTTCACGCGGAAGCCAGCCGCGGTCAGTGCATCGAGCGTCTCGATCTGTGTCGCGAATGCCGGCTCGCCTTGCGCGCCATCAGCGAGCTGGAGCGCGAAATAGCCATAGAAATCGAGCCGGCGCTGCGCCACGATGTTCGGCTCGACCGTGCGGATGGTACCCGCCGCTGCATTGCGAGGATTGGCCGCTGGCGACTGCCCCAGCGCTTCACGTTCCTGGTTGAGCCGGAGGAATGCAAACATCGGCATCACCACTTCGCCGCGCACCTCGAAGGGCACGGGCAGGCGGCTCTCCCGCAACTTCTCTTCGGAGATCGACAGCGGGACGGACCGGATGGTGCGTACATTGCTGGTCACGTCTTCGCCGATCGTGCCGTCGCCGCGCGTGATAGCGCGGGCCAACACGGCTGTGTGGCGCGGGCCGGCTTCGTAGTGCAGCGCCAGCGAAAGACCGTCCAGCTTCAGCTCTGTCGCATACGCGACCTCCGCATCTGCGCCTGCGACCGCGCGCACCCGGCGATCCCAATCCGCCAGTTCCTCGGGTGTGTTTACGTTGTCCAGCGACAGCATGGGCCGCGAGTGCGGCACCTTCGCGAAACCCTCCTTGGGCTTGCCGCCCACGCGCTGCGTCGGCGAATCGGGCGTGATCCAGTCCGGATGTTGTGCCTCGATCTCCTTCAGCTCGCGCATCAACGCATCGAATGCCGCATCCTCAAGCTTCGGCTCGTCGAGCACGTAATAGAGGTGCTCGTGATGGCGGATCGTCTCGCGCAGTGCCTCCGTCTTTGCCGCCGTAATTGCGGTGGCGCTGCCCTTGGTCGACGTGTCACTTCGCTGGCTCGGCATCGTGCTGGATTATAAAGATGCGATCACGTGTCCAAAGGCACGTCGAACAGCAGTTTGTATTCACGCATCGCAATCGGCTGCGAGACGGTATCCTGCTCTCGTCCACTTCAACAACATGGAACCAGTCACCCACATGCTTACCGGCGCATGCCTTGCGCGCGCCGGTCTCAATCGCCGCACTGCCTACGCGACGCTCGCCATGACGCTGGCCGCCGAAGCGCCCGACCTGGACATGCTCTGGAAGCTGCGCGGACCGGTTGCGGAGTTCCAACACCATCGCGGCATGACGCACACGTTCGTCGGCGCTCCGCTCGTGGCGCTTGCGGTGGTGCTCTTCTGCTGGTGCTTCGATCGCCTGCGACGAGGGCGGCCGCCGGTTCCTCCCGTCTGGTGGCGGCTCTGGATCTACGCACTACTTGCCGTGCTGAGCCACATACTGCTGGACTTCACCAACAGCTACGGCATTCGGCCGTTCGCGCCCTTCCGCTGGACCTGGTACTCGTGGGACATTGTCTTCATCTTTGAGCCGGTACTGTTCGCATTGCTGGTCGCCGGTCTGCTGGCGCCCGCTCTGCTGGGTCTGGTAGATCGCGAGATCGCGGCGAAGCGACGCAGCGTCTTGCGCGGACGCGGCTGGGCGTTGACCGCGCTCACTGGTGTGGCACTGCTCTACGCGGTTCGCTCCGGGGAACACGCGCGCGCGCTGAAACTGCTGCGACAGACTGCGTTCGACAGCCGCGTGCTCCGCGTGGCTGCAGAGCCGCTCCCTGTCAATCCGTTTCACTGGAGCGGGATCGTCGAAACGGAGAACGACTACCACCTCGCTGATGTGCACACCCGCGCCGACACGGTCGACGTCGAGGAAAATAACGTGCACTACAAGGCGGCGGTCACACCCGCGGTCGCTGCGGCCAAGCAATCCTGGTTGGGCCGCACCTACCTGAGCTGGTCGCAGTTCCCGCTGGTCGAAGACACTGGAGTTGGCACGCCGCCCGACGCCGCAAAGGCTGGGCCGAGCCCCACGTCCAAGGAAGACGCCACCGAGAGCCTGCATCGGGTGGAGTTTACGGACATGCGCTACGGCTTCTTCGACCTCTTCGGCAATCCCGCCGACAGCCGGCTGCTCTACGGGACTGTCTTCGTGGCGCCCAATGGACAAGTCGAAGCTATGCTGATGAACGGCAAACCGCAGGAGTAGCGCGGTAAAATAAGGGACGCTCACCGGCATCTGTCGCAAGCCGCTCCGGAGCTCTGAGGTATTTATGGCAGCGTTCGTCCTGATTGTGATCGCCATCGCAAGCCGCCTGCTCCCGCATGCCGGCTGGTTCAACTTCACCGCGGTGGGTGGCTCACTGCTCTATCTCGGCGCGCGCGGCCTTTGCGCCAAGCGATCTGGGCACTGCTGCCGCTGATGGCGACGGACTACTACCTCACCGTCGTCACCTACCGCATGGCCTTCCATGCGCAGGAGTACCTCATCACATGGGTCTGGTATCTGGCCGCGATCGTGCTCGGCTCGATACTCCTGCGCGAGCGCACCAGCGTGCTGCGCGTCGTCTCCGCTGCGCTGCTTAGCTCCAGCTCCTTCTTTGCGGTTAGCAATTATGCAGTCTGGGCTGGCTCCGGCATGTACCCGCACAGCTTTGGAGGCCTGACCGCCTGCTATGCAGCGGCTCTCCCGTTCTATCGCAATGACGTAATCTCGACCCTGGTGGTCAGCGGGATCGCCTTCGGCGTCGAAGCTGCGATCCGTCACAGCCGAGTCGACGAGAGCTCCGCAGCGGCGCAGGTTTCGGCCTGATGCACGCTGCGGTCGTTCTCAGAAGGCGCGGCCTCCAGGCCGCGCCTCTTACTTTGCAGAGCGCTCGAACCCGGTCTTTGCTCCTTCGTGCAGCTCTTCTTCGGAGACTTTGCGGATGGTCATGCCGACCGACCACTCCTGCCCGAACGGGTCAGTGAACTGGCCGTAGCGATCGCCCCAGAACTGGTCCATCAGCGGCATTCGGACGACTGCACCGGCGGCTTGCGCAGCTGCAAAGATGGCGTCCACATCGCTCTCCACCTGCAGATGAAGCGTCACGGGCGAACCGCCCAGCGTCTCCGGCGTACGGCTCCGGCCCATGTGGTCGGGGAAATCATCCGCAAGCATCAGGTCCGACCCATGAATCCGCAGGTGGACGTGCATCAGCCGGCCCGTGCCATCGGGCGCGCCATGCCGGCGCAGTTCTTCTGCGCCCAGCGCACGTTTGTAGAATTCGGTAGCGGCGGCGGCATTGCTCACCGTCAGGTACGGCGTTAAAGACTGGCTCATGGCTGCTTCCCTCCTGGCCTCAAGAAGCGACATGACGAGGCTCGCCATGCCGCTCTGGGGCAGGACGCATTATGAACTGAACGCTGCTGCGCCCGCTTCCGCAACCGAGTGATCCTGGTCGCCGGAGCCACCACTGACCCCGATCGCACCGACCACGCGGCCATCCTTCTTCAGCGGAATGCCGCCCGCAAAGATCATCACCTTGCCGTGGTTCGACGCGTGAATGCCGAAGAACTGGCTGCCCGACTGCGAATGCGTGGCGAGGTCTTTGGTCGCGATGTCGAACGCCCGTGACGTCCATGCCTTGTTGATCGAGATGTCGATCGAGCCCATCCACGCGCCGTCCATCCGCACATGCGCCACCAAGTTTCCACCCTCGTCGGCCACGGCGATGTTCATTGGCTGACCGATCTCCTGCGCCTTCTTCTCTGCTGCTGCGATCACGCGACGCGCGGTCGCCAGGCTCACTTCACTGCTCATGCGGCTCTCCTTTGTATTCACAGAACTCATTGGTTGCGATGCACACACGATGAGCGCATCAGTCACTCAGATAAACGGTGCTGTCCTCCACGCTCGAACCGACGCGATCCGCCAGCCTGTCCACCGCGTCCATCACGACGCGCCCTCTCCAGTGAAGACGGAGAAACGGTGCACCGTCCAGCACGTCACGCAATTCGTCATTGATATAGACGACAGCGAGAGGGCGAGGCCGCACGCGCTGTGATCGCTCGAGGTTTGCGACGACTTCCTCGAGCACGGGCCGACAGAATGGATGGTACAGGTAGAGCACCAGCGGCCCCTCCGGCAGCTCGTACCTGGCTGCATCGCCCAACAGCACGCGGAGCGGCGGCGCCGCCGGGTGCGCCGCCGCAAAGCGGACAGCGTTCTCGCATGCGATCTCGTGCAGCGAGGGGGCAATCTCGACCCCGATGATTTCGCGAAAAGGATAGCTGGCGGCAAGCAGGAGCGCACGGCCCTTGCCGCAGCCGAGATCGACAAAAGTCGCGTCCCGCATCAGCGTGCGGGGCACCTGCGAGAGCACCTGACCGAAGACGGAGACGCCGATGCCGTAGTAGGCGGTGTTCCACCGATCGCTCGCAGCGCCGCTTTGCAGCTCTTCACCCAAAATCAGGCCGCTGGTATCCGTGCCGTGCTCACGATCGAAGGCATGTTCGGCCGTGGGCTGCCAATCGACCGAGTCCGGCAACTCTGCAGTTCGGCGGCGGACGCTGTGCCAGGCCGAACGCGCTGTCCGCCACCAGCCGTAGTTCGCGACGGCCTGCCGGACACCCCGAAGCACTCGCCTCCATGACACAGACCGTGTTGGATCGCCGTACCACAAAGGTGGAGGAGGTGACATGTTGCTCCGGGAAAGAGTTCTTGGTAACCGGGTAATCTCTTCGTTATCTACTTCTACAATGGTTGCGATTAAGGCTCACCGTTTGTTTGGTTTACGCATGATGGCAATTATTTTACTGACACAATTACATGACGGAAGTACTATTTGCACGGAGCTGAGGGCCGGGCGAAGTGTAGTCGCCCGTAAGGGATTGATGATGTAGTTTGCCCCGCTTTCGCTAGGTAAATCGGCGAACGCGTGGGATTCTCCTCTCACGCAGCAGTACAGACGCATTGCAGTACGGGAGGCAACACATGAAAACTTTGCTGGTTTCGCTCGCAATCGCCGCCGCATCGGCTACCTGCCTCGCCCAGTGCCAGGCAAATCGGATCTCGTTGAACCAGGAACTGCGTGACGCCGGCACGACGCTGGTGGGCACGGTGGAAGCCGCGGCTCCGGTGCCTGACTCTTCGTTTCATCTCGACGGCATCGATTACGTCGTCCACGTGGATCGGGTCATCAAGGGCAAGATGGTCGATCGCGACGTGGTGCACGTGTTCAGCGAGAACAGCCCTTCCAAATTCCCGATGCAGTCTGGCAAACAGTATCTGCTCTTCCTCCATCGTGACTACAACGCGTACGAGATCGACAACTGTGGCAACTCAGGGCTGCTGCAGGCATCGAATTTTGATAGCCTCTCGAAGCTCAAGGAATACGCGAAGAAGTAGTGCATCGATCAACTCCGCAGTTGCGAGACGGTGTGCCTTGGTTCCATTGCTTTCTGTTGTGCTTTGCTGAATGAGCTAGTCAGATGAGGGTCTGCAGAAGGGCGCCGCCGCCGCGGCGCCTTTCTGCTTTTGGGCGTCAATGCACCCGTTCGTGACGATAGCCCGCTCCGGAGAGCGCGTCACTGATGGCAGCGATATGCGTGGCACCGCGCGTCTCAAGCGTGATCTCAATCACCGTATCGCCAAGATTCACGCCGTAGTACGAGCGATTGTGGCTGGTCTGCACAATGTTCGCCTCGCAATCCGTCAGGATGCGGGTGAGTTGATGCAGCGAGCCTGGCCGGTCCAGCAGAAACACACGGATTCGCAGCAGGCGTCCATCCTTCGCCAGGCCGCGCTCAATGATGCGCGAGAGCAGCGTGACATCGATGTTGCCGCCACACACCAGCGCGACTGTGCGCTCGGAGCGGATCCGCGTTTTCTGCTGTAGCAATGCCGCGAGTGCCGCCGCCCCCGCGCCCTCGGCCAGCGTCTTCTCTTTCTCAAGCAGTGTCAGGATCGCGCTCGAGATCTCCTCTTCGTCAACGGTGACGATCTCATCGACATAGCGCTGCACCAGCGGGAAGGTCGTTTCCCCCGCTCGGCGCACCGCGATGCCATCCGCAATCGTGGCACGCGCGGGCAGCGTCACCGGCGAGCCTTGCTGGATGGCATGCAGCATGGACGCAAGCCGCTCGGTCTGCACGCCAATCACGGCCACATCCGGGCGCGCGCCTTTGACCGCGCAAGCAATGCCGCCGATCAGGCCGCCGCCACCGATCGGCACCACGATCGCCTCGACCTCCGGCACCTGCTCGAGGATTTCCAGACCGAGCGTGCCCTGCCCTGCAATCACTTCTTCATCGTCGAACGGATGTACGAAGGTGAGCGAAAGCGCCTCGCACAGCCGCGTCGCCTCGGCGCAGGCCTCGTCGTAGTTCGCGCCGTAGAGGATCACATCCGCACCGAAGCCGCGTGTGGCGGAGACCTTCACCAGCGGCGTGGGCTGCGGCATTACGATGCGGGCGCAAATACCGAGACGCGCTGCGTGAAAAGCGACACCCTGCGCATGATTGCCCGCGCTGGCCGCGATCACGCCGCGGTCGCGCTCTTCGGGCGTCAATTGCAGCAGTCGATTCAGCGCGCCGCGTTCTTTGAACGCACCTGTGCGCTGCAGGTTCTCGAGCTTGAGGTAGACCGGGTGTCCGGCCATCTCGGAGAGATCATGCGAGCGCTGACACGGCGAGTAGTAAACCTCGCCGCGAATGCGTTCGCGGGCCGCTGCAATGCGTGCAGGCGTGAGCATGAATGCCCTATTGAAGCACCTTTTTGCCGCAACGGCGCCGATTTGCGCGCATTCGGCAGTGCAGCGCTTACGTCCAGTAGAGGATCTTGGCGGCCGGCAGCACCTCGGCCAGCGTGGCCTCGAACCACGCGCGCATCTCGCTCATTGAGTCCTTCGGGTAGACGTACTTGAAGCCGCCGAACTTCGTGCGCTTCTCGGCGCGCGCTTCCTCGCGCAGGTCGAGCGTGGTCTTCGGATACCAGCCCAGCAGGACTTCCTTCGATCCGGGCGTGAAGCGATGCGTGATCAGCTCAGCGGAGAGATCGACGTCCGCAACCCTTGCGAGCGCCGTCGCAACCAAATCAAGCAAGGCGCGATACTGCTCACGCCAGTTCTCAAGCGGCATGATGGGGGCGATCGTGAGTCCGACGGGATAGCCCGCCTGAGCCATGGCTCTCATCGCGCCCAGGCGCTGCGTCACCGGGGCCGTGCCGCCCTCGAAGTCGCGCGAGACGCCTGCAGCATTGACCGAGAAGCGCACCCGCGTACGCCGGCTGTGTGGCAACGAGAGCAGCGCGCCGACCGCGTCGTACTTAGTTGTCCAGCGCAACTGCACCGCCGCATCCCACTCCCCGAAGAAGCGGATCGACTCAGCCAATGAGCCGGTGATGTGCTCGATCCCGAGCGGATCGGTGTAGCAGGATGCTTCAAACGTCGTGCCCTCACCAGCGCGCTTGCGTGACCGCGAGGTCACCCGCCCCGTGCCGAGATACCCACGCAGGCCGTCGAGAATCACGTCCACGTTCGCGTACACGCGCGTCACCGGAGCGCCGCTGAGCGAGCCGGCAAGGTAGCAGTACTGGCAGTGCGCGGGACAGCCCTGCGCAAGGTGAAACTGCCAGTCCGCAGAGGGCGGTATCGGCTGCAGCTTGCGCGCGCCGGGCGGAGACACGACGATCGCCAGCGTGCCCTTGGCGAGCGCGTACGCCTTACCAGGCGTCTCGGCCGTAAAGCTGGGCAGACGGTTCGCGGTGAGCCGCACCGCGCGCGCACCGAGCGCCTCTGCTCGTTCCAGCATGGCCCGTCCGCGTGGCAGATCGTAAGCCGCCGGCGTGATCATGACCTGACGCGGCCGCCACAGCCGGCCCGGCGCTGGTGTGGATGCATGCGCTGCGGCCTGCTCCACCAGGGCCTCTTCGAATGGCTCGGACATCTCAGCGAGTTTCGCGTTCGACATACCTGGTAGGAGTTGCCGGCGCGCGTTGCGGGTGGCTCCCGGGCAGCAAGCGGTTTCGAGCACAGCACTGGGCCTTGCTGCGCCCGTTAACTTATTGCAGCAGCATTGCAGTGACTATTCTGCGCGAAGGGCATCCACCGGGTTGACTGACACCGCGCGACAGGCAGGCAGCAGGCACGCAAGCATGGCGGCGATGAACACGAATATCAGCGAGCTCAGCAGCAGGACGTGCGCATCGCGAGTTCTGCTCTCGGTCCAGTGCTCGATCGTGTTGCTCAGCAAGAGGCTGGCGACCACACCGACGATGACACCGGAGATCGTCGCCAGCAGAGTACCCCGGAGCACCGCCACGAGAACTCGCGAAAGCTGGAAGCCCAGCGCCATCCGGATGCCGATCTCGCGCGTGCGCTGCTCAACGCTGTAAGCGACGGTCGAGAACAGACCTGCGCCCGCCGGGCCGACCGCGACGAGAGAGAAGACCAAAAAAAA
>NZ_JBMGJV010000049.1:0-26110 GCF_051025295.1 Candidatus Dedyshia acidiphila
TCGCTATGCTCGATCAGCTTGACGATCTTCTGCACCAGCACAAGATCAAGGCCCTGCTGCTCGGCGATCGTCTGCATCGGCAGGTAGCGCTCTACGTATGCCTCAACGATCGGATCGAGAACGTCGTACGGCGGCAGCGAATCGGTATCGAGCTGTCCCGGCCGCAGCTCGGCTGAAGGCGGCTTCTCGATGATCGCCTTCGGAATGATCTCCCGCTCCCGGTTCACGTAACGCGACAGTGCGTACACCCGCGTCTTCACCAGGTCGCCGATCACCGCCAGCGCGCCCACCATGTCGCCGTACAGGGTCGAATAGCCCACAGCCATCTCTGACTTGTTGCCAGTGGTCAGGACCAGCGCCCCAAGCTTGTTCGAGAGCGCCATCAGCAGCGTGCCACGGATGCGCGACTGGATATTCTCCTCTGTCAGGTCCGGCTCGCGGCCGGCGAAGAGCGGCTCCAGCGCCGTCGTGAACTGCGAAAAGATCGAATCGATGCGGATAGTCTCGAAGCGAATGCCCAGATTGCGAGCCAGCTCGCGGCTGTCCTCGATCGACCCACCTGACGAGTAGGGGCTCGGCATGCCGACACCCATCACGTTCTCTTTGCCCAACGCATCCACTGCGATCGCCGCTACCAGCGCGGAATCGATACCGCCACTGAGCCCAATCACCGCCTGGTGGAAGCCACACTTCCGAATGTAGTCGCGCGTGCCGAGCACCAGCGCTGCGTAGGTCGCGGCTTCGTCGCCATCCACGGTGCGGTGCAGGTCGCCGGTCCCGGTCGCCATGTCGACCATCACCAGGTCCTCGGCAAACGAGCGCCCCTGCGCAATCACCTCTCCGCGCGCATTCAGTGCGAGGCTGGTGCCGTCGAAGACCAGGCTATCGTTCCCGCCCACCTGGTTCACCATCAACAGCGGCAGCTTGTGGTGGCGCGCCGCGGCGGCCAGCATCTCGCAACGCTGCTCGCGCTTGCCCTGCCAGAATGGCGATGACGAGATGTTCAGCAGAAGGGTCGCTCCCTGGCGCACCTGCTCCTCCACTGGATCGATCTTGTAGAGCCGCTGCTTCCAGTAGCCCTTGTCGTTCCATGCGTCCTCGCAGATGGTGAGCGCGGTCCGCTCCGTGCCGATACGCACAATCTCCTGCTGATCGGCGGGCGCGAAGTAGCGCTGCTCATCGAAGACGTCGTAGTACGGCAGCAGCATCTTGCATTGAGTGAAGGTGATCTCCCCGTTCTGCATCAGCAGTGCGGCATTGCTCACGCGCTTGCCGGAGCCGGGTTGCGACGGCACAATAGAGCCGCAGATGACAGAGATAGCCTTACCCGCGGTCGCCGAGCGAGCAATCTCCTCGGCCGTGGCCTGCGCCAGCTTCATAAAGGATGGCTTCTCGACAAAGTCACCAGTCGGATAGCCGCAGATCGAGAGCTCCGGAAACACCACGACGTCAGCGCCACGCTGCTCGGCGGCGCGAACATTCTGCAGAATGCGTGCTGCGTTTCCCTTGAAGTCCGCGACCGTGGGGTTGATCTGCGCGAGCGCAATCTTCACCACAACAGTGTATCGGAGAGCCCACAGCAGAAAGGCCAGCCGCGAGGCTGGCCTTGTGAGTTTTCAGGGTCAACGTGATCAGGAGCCGGTGCCGGCAATAACGACGGCTACGGTGCGGATCAGGATCTTGATATCGAGCCACAGCGACCAGTTCTCGATGTAAGCCGTATCGAGCGAGATGTAGCTGTCGAACGATGGATCCTGCCGCGCCTGCACCTGCCACAGACCCGTGATGCCGGGCACCACGTCCAGCCGGCGCAGGTGGTTCAGCTCGTAACGCTTCACCTCGCTTGCGATCGGCGGCCGTGGCCCCACCAGGCTCATGTCGCCACGCAGCACGTTGATGAGCTGCGGCAGTTCGTCCAGCGAGTACTTGCGCAGCATACGGCCCATCGGCGTAATGCGCGGATCGTTCGTGATCTTGAACAACACCGAGTCGCGCTCGTTCATGTGCAGGATCTCGGCGCGGCGCTTCTCCGCATCCCGCACCATGGTGCGGAACTTGAGGCAGCGGAAGACACGGCCCTTTTTGCCGATACGCTCCGACCCGTAGAAGATCGGGCCCGGCGAATCCATCCGCACCGCTGCCGCGATGGCCAGCAGGATGGGCGTGAGCATCACCAGCGCCGCACTCGACAGAGTGATATCGAGCACCCGCTTCAGCATCATGCCGATCACCGGCACTTCGCCTCGGTGGAGCGGGATCGTCGGAAACTGTCCGATGTATTCAACCGGGCTGTTCCATGCCAGGCCGTCGTAGAGGTCCGGGATTACGCGAATGTCGACCGCAGCCTCGCGGGCCTGCTCGACCAGTCGCTTGACCAGTCCGCGTTCGCATGGAGCAGAGAGAAAGATTTCGTCGACGAAATGCTTGCGCGCCAGGTCGAGCACCTCATCCAGCGAACCAAGCACTTCGGCATTCTGCGTCGTGCCATCACCATCCAGACCGGGAACCTGGACGAATCCTTTGAATGTGTAGCCGAGGTGCCGCATGCTCTCGATATGGTGGCGCAGCGCCTGGCCCACTCGTCCCGTGCCGACAACGAGGATGTTGCGCGTCTCGAGGCCCCGCTCATACCGGCGATACACCATCGCCCGGAGAATCAGGCGCCGCACGCAGAGCAGCACGGTAGTGAAGACGATCGTCAGGATGACGACACCGCGGGAGATCACCTCACCGCGCGCAAAATAGAGCGCGCCGGAGAGCAGCAGTCCAGCCGTCAGGCAGGCCTGAATGGTGAGCCGCTGGTCGTGCAATGTATTGCGCAGTTGGATGGGGCCATACAGGTGCAGGCGCCGGCTCACCAGGACCACGGCAAGGATGAACCATCCAAGGTAGAACGCCGTCAGCCATGGGTTGCCGCTGAACATCCCCTGTTGCGCGATGACTGTGCGATCCGTAATGAAGTTGCCGAGGTACACGCGCACTGCCAGGGCAGCAGCAATCACGATGCACAGCGCGTCAAACAGCGCCCACAGCATGGCGACGCGGACAGAGTGCCCCCATGCCGAGATGCGGCCACGTGAACTGCCCAGCCGCACCGGCTCAAGAGCCTGGGCCTGTCGTATGTTGGGTACGTATTCGGGAGTGCTCATACCAAGGGTTTAAAGAGTGCGTGAAGCGCTGGAATCAACCAGTCGGCATTGTGGGGCGTGCTCAATTAGGATCCTTCGTCCACCAAGCCGGAAAACGGCTGCCGCAGGTGGCGCGCTATTCGCCGATCGGGTCAACTTACAGCCTCTCGACATCTCATTGCGTCCGAGACGCCTCGCTAAAAACAGGTGAGACATGCGGGAAGTTAGGCAGAGTCTAGCATCGCAACGATGAAGGGCCGACAAATCTCTAAAGGTATCCGCCATTACGGCAGAGGGTAAGAGTTGCTCCGAATGGAGGTAAATTTCTCTTGAATCGGTTACCGGCTACGCACTACTCACACAGTGCCTCCGTAGTTTATGGGTTGGAAGGGCGAAGGGCAGGTATCGTTGCACGCGACTTCTGCACAGAGGGGGAACCCGCACCACCAATGGCACATAAGTTGCACTTCCAGTGCAGAACTCGCCCAAAAGGGAACGCGGAGCGGATTGCAGGACTAGAAAAGCAACCCCGACACTCCCGGCAGCCGCTACACGTTGGGCAGCACCAGTGCGTCCAGGTCAAGGAATTGACGCAGAATGTCGTCGTCGCTCTGCTTCATCTCTTCCATCGTGCCGTAGAAGCGCACCTTGCCCTGATGCAGAAACATGACATGATCTGCCAGCCGCTCGGCGAAGCGCATGTCGTGTGTGACCACCACGCTGGTCAGCAGAAGCTGCTTCTTGAGCTTCTGGATCAGATCGCCCAGTAATCGGCCAATCAGCGGATCCACCATTGTCGTCGGCTCGTCATAAAGGATGGCCTGCGGCTGCGATGCCATCGCGCGCGCGATGGCCACCGACCGCTTCATCCCTGTCGAGAGATCGGACGGCAGCAGGTCAGTCATCCCGATCACGCCGACCATCTCGAGCAGACCGTTGACGATCTTCTGGATCTGGTCCTCCTCGAGCTCCTTCCGCTCGCGTAGAGGAAACGCCACATTCTCGCCAACACTGAGCGAGTCGAACAGCGCACCGCTCTGGAAGACCATCGTGACCTTCTTGCGCACGCCTTCCATCTGGTCTTCGTTGAGTTGCGTGATGTCCTCACCCGCGACCAGGATGCGTCCCTTGTCCGGCTTCAGAAAGCCCATGATCTGCTGCAGCGAGACGGATTTGCCGGTTCCGGACCGACCGAGGATGCAGAGCGTCTCGCCCGTCAGAACTTCGAAGCTCACATCCTGCAGCACGTGCAGATGGCCGAAGGATTTCGAAACGTGATCGAAGACGATGAACGGCTCGCGTGGACGATTGGCCTCGTGCGCGTCATCCGCGTGCTGCTGCGCCTCCCGCACATCCTCGCGCACGACCTCCTGCGGAATGTCGAGCGGCGTGGGATCGGGCTCCGGCAGCGGCACCTCCTGCCCCAGCACGGGCTCAGGCAATGGCGCGTGCTGGTTCTCGCGCGGATCGTCAGGCATGCTCATCCCCTTGCCGGCGCGGAGGCCAGCGCCTCTGCGGACTGTACATCGGCCGGCGTGTTGCAGTTCAGGAACTGCAGTGGGATGGGAACTGCGGGCGTGAAGACACCGGCCGCGCTCCAGGCTGCCTCTGCCTCGAAACTATCCATTGCTTCGCGGCCGCCGGCCGCCACGGCCGCCGCCTCCATCACCCGCATGATCTTGTAGTCGCCGGCCACAAGCGCTGCCTCGACCGGCACGTGCAGACTGCGGTGGTACACCGCGCAGAGCGGCTGCGGCGCTCCCGTGACCCGTGGAATCGTGGCCAGCGCACCCGTTCGCTCTGTTCGCTCCAGTAGCAGCCGCAGAAACGATGGAGAGATCAATGGCAGGTCCACCGCCAGCGCCAGCACAGACTCCGCCGCGCTCTCACGCAGTGCCGTTTCGAGACCGCCCAGTGGTCCACAGTCTGGAAAGCGATCCGGCACGACCTCGACTCCGAGATCAGCGATCGGCGTGCGCAGCCCCGCGATCCGCACCGGCAGCCCAAGCGATCGCAACTTCCCTGCCATGCGGGCTACCAGCGCCTCTCCAGCCAACGCGAGCGCGGCCTTGTCGCGCCCCATCCGGCGGCTCTCACCGCCCGCCACGACCCACCCCTCTACCTGTGCAGCAACCGGCACTCAGGCTCCCACCCGCTCGAGCATGCCAATGATGGATGCAATGCCGCGATGAAAGTTAGGCAGGTGGAACTTCTCATTCGGCGCGTGCAGATTGTCATCCGGCAGGCCGAAGCCCATCATCACAGCCGGAATCTTCAGATGGCGCTCAATGTCGCCCACAATCGGTATGGAGCCGCCGGAGCGCACGAATACGGTGTCCTTCCCGAACACCTCGTGCATGGCCGCGGTCGCCGCCTTCACATAAGGATTGTCGGTGCCGATCACAATCGGATCGCCCGAGTGGATCAGCCGCACATCCACAGTCACACCCGCGGGTGTCAGCGATTCGACGTACCGCTTGTACTGGGCAAAGGCCTTCCCCGGCGTCATCGCCGGCACCAGACGCATCGAGACCTTCGCAATCGCCCGTGCCGGGATCACCGTCTTCGCGCCCGCACCAGTGAAGCCGCCCGGCATCCCGTGCACGTCGAGCGTAGGCCGGGCCCACGTTCGCTCGAGCACCGAATAGCCCGCTTCGCCCACCAGTGCCGGTGCGCCGATCTCGCTTTCGAGGTAGTGCTTCTCGTCGAACGGAAGACGCTTCCAGGCTGCCATCTCCTCTTTGGAGGGCGCCTCGATGTCGCCACAGAAGCCAGGGATCAGGATGGTTCCGTTCTCGTCCTTTAGCCGCGCGATGATCTGCGCCAGCGCGACAAACGGATTCGGCGCAGCACCCCCATACATCCCGGAGTGCAGGTCCGTGCGCGCGCCACGAACCTCAATCTCGGTGTAGATCATGCCGCGCAGCCCCACGCAGAGCGTCGGCAACTCCGGCGCAAACATCTCCGTGTCGGAGACGAGTGCAAAGTCGGCCTTGAGCGCCTCCGGGTGCTCGCGCACGAAGGCCGCGATTCCCTCTCCGCCCACTTCCTCTTCGCCCTCGACGATCACGCGCACATTCAGCGGAAGCCCTCCGTCGGACTTCATCAGGCTCTCGAGCGCCTTCACGTGCATCCACATCTGCCCCTTGTCATCGACCGCGCCACGCGCATAGATGTTGCCGCCGCGCTCCGTCGGCTCAAAAGGCGGCGTCAGCCACTCGTCGAGCGGGTCCGGCGGCTGCACATCATAGTGGCCGTAGCAGAGCACGGTCGGCTTGCCGGGGGCACGCAGCCAGTCGGCATACACAAGCGGATGACCGGTACGCTCCGCCGTCGAAGTCTCGATCAGCCGCACATTCTCAAGGCCGGCACGCCGCAGACCGTCCGCCACAAACTCGGCTGCCCGGCGCACATCGGCGACATGCTCCGGTGCCGTCGAGATCGACGGAATGCGCAGCAGAGACTTCAACTCCTCAACGAATCGCGCCTGGTGCTCCCGCGCATAAGCAACCGCTGTCATGCCACTCTCCTGGCTCTTGCAGAGACGGAACGGAATTGGCCAACGCCCATGCTATCGCGCGGCGCTCTGCCTTGAGGGCACACGGGTGCGGGCGGATAGGCGTATCCTGTCAACAGGGTTGTTGATGAGACGAACTTCTGCTCGAAGCCAATGTCAGTACCGCGCGACGGCCGGATCGATCTCCCGGGACCACAGGTCGATGCCGCCACGGAGAGACTGGGCATTCTCGAACCCCTGATTCCGTAGCCAATTCGCGACGCTCAGCGAACGAACGCCGTGATGGCAGATGACGACAATACGTTCCTCCGGGTCCAGCTCCTGATGAACGCGTGAGGGAACCTCACCCATGGGCATTTCGAGGGCCCCGGGAAAGCCGCTGGCATGGACCTCCCAGGGCTCGCGCACATCGAGCAGGCGAACGGGTTCTGGCTGCTCTGCGGGCTGATCGAGCAGGCTGCGAAGATCCTTGGCAAACACTTCGAGATCTAGCATGTTCCTTCCAAAGATGACGCAGGCACGCTTAGGGTTTCACCGAGGTACCTCGACAAGCAAGTTACCAGCGAAACGCCTTGAAATTCGGGCGATTCCCCCACTCCCCGACCGAGAGTATCCTTCTTTGTTCGCGTGATACAACCAAAACAGCGCATTGGAGACAGAGTGAGTAGTCGAGCAGCAGCAGGAGAGAAGGTTCTGATCGTCGAAGATGAGCTCCACGCCCTCATGGGTTTGGCCGAGCTCGTCTCCGGTTGGGGCTATCGTACGGAGACCGCACGCGACGGCGCCGAAGCATTAGAGAAGGTGCTGGCGTGGCAACCCGGCATCATCGTTACAGATATGAAGATGCCGCGCATGGACGGCATCGAGTTACTCAATCGCCTGAGCGAGTTGCAGGACAAGCAGTCTGTCATCCTCCTCACCGCGCAGGGATCGATCGATCGCGCCGTCGAAGCGATGAAGCTGGGCGCCTACGACTTCATCCAGAAGCCGGTGGATCCTACGCGGCTCAAGATGATCCTCGCGAACGCCGCGCGTCAGCGCGAGGTTGAGCAGGAGCTCGACGTGACCCGCCGCAAGCTGCGGGAGAAGGGCGTGCTCGGCTCGCTCGTCGGCTCGTCGAAGAAGATGCAGGACATCTTCGCCCTGATCGAGCGCGTGGCTCCGTCGACCGTCTCCGTGCTCATCACCGGCGAGAGCGGCACCGGCAAGGAAGTCGTCGCCCGCACCCTGCATGAGCTGTCTGCCCGCAAGTCGAAGCCGTTTGTCGCGGTCAACTGTGCGGCCATCCCCGAGACACTGATTGAGGCCGAAATCTTCGGCTACGAAAAGGGCGCCTTCACCGGCGCGATTGAACGCAGCCCCGGCTGCTTCGAGCTCGCCGAAGAAGGCACGCTGCTGCTCGATGAGATCGGCGAAATGCCGATCGGCACGCAGGCCAAGCTGCTGCGCGTCCTCGAAGAGCGCCGCCTGCGTCGGCTGGGATCGAAGATGGAGAAGCCGATCAACGTGCGCGTGCTCGCCGCGACCAACAAAGATCCGCGGGAAGCCGTCTCGGACGGACATCTGCGCGCCGATCTCTTCTACCGCCTGAATGTCTTCAACATCCATATGCCACCGCTGCGGGAGCATAAGGAAGACATCCCCGCCATCCTCGAATCGATCCTGGCGGACATGAACGAGAAGCATGAGCGCGCGGTGACAGGCGTCGACAAGGAGATGCTCGCCCGCTTGATGAGCCATGACTGGCCCGGCAATGTTCGCGAGCTGCGCAACACCATCGAGCGCGCGGTCATCCTGTGCGGTGAAGGCCAGCTCGAGTCGCGGCATCTGCCGCCCGGCTTTGGCGAACGCATGCCCCGTCCGGGTTCGGACGATGGACAGCCCAGCAACTCTGTCCAGGTCGAAGTCGGCGCCACCGTCGATGAAGCCGAGCGCCTGCTGATCCTGAAGACGCTCGAATCCACGCGCAACAACAAGACGCGCGCCGCCGAGATCCTGGGCATCAGCCTCAAGACGCTGCACAACAAGCTCAAGGAGTACGGCAGCGCATCCTTCGCGGCCAATGAGAGCGTAGAAGAGCGGGTCTGACGACCTCCGACCCGCCCGGCTCACCCGCTGGTCGTCTGTCACCACGGTAGCGACAGAGGACTCAGCACCGGATTTGCACCGGTTCTGACCTCCGCCATCCCGCTTCCCGTACCCCCGACGCTACGTTAGTTGCATGGCAACTCCCCGAATTCGCCACCCCCGAGGCGTTCATAAGTTGCAAGGGTGCCGCGTACCATAGGTCGTACCGCATGCGCCTCAAGACAAAACTGGTTTTGGCGATCACCGGCCTGGTCTTCCTGGTGGTAACAGTGTTGTCGTGGCTGTTTCTTGAGCAGTTACTTGCGCAGCGCATCAACCAGTCCTATGCCGCCAACGACATGGTGGCGCACCAGATTCTCTATGGTACGCAGCTCGCCCTGAACAACGGTCTGCGCGGACGCCAGATCGATCCCAACGATCCCATCGCCCTGCGCGAGGCCGTCGCCGAATCGCTGCAGCATGACGAAGGTCTGAATGCGCTGCTGAACTCGGTCATCCGCTACTCGCCGACTGTCTTTGACGTCGCGATTGCAGACCGGCTCGGACGCGCCGTCCTGAGCACCGACCCGACTCAGGACAACCAGGCGCTGCCCGAGCGCGACGACTATGCCCGCCTGCAGCACGCCGGCATCATCACCACCGTGCGGATCGTCTTCGGACCGCCGCGCGTCTACAACGTCATCCTGCCGCTCGATCGCACCGTCACCGGCGGCAAGAGCCAGGCCTTTCTTACCATCCGTGTCGGCATCCGCTCCACCTTCCTGCGCAACGTCTTCGCGCCGTGGATCTGGGCCTCGTTCACCTTCACCGGCATTGCGATTCTGTCATCGCTCGCCGTCGCCGCGCTGCTCGCCAATCTGGCCTTGCAGCCGATCGAGCAGATCAGTCTGCGCCTGGACACTCTCGAGAACGCCGGCCTGAAAGACGCAGCGGAGATGCCTGCCCTGCCCCCGCCGCCCAAGGAAAACCGACTGATCCGAGGCGCCGCGCGCGGCTCGACCGAGGACACCGTCGTCCAGGTCTCGGACAAGATCGAGCGCATTGGCCGCCGCATGCGCAACGTCGAAGAGGTCTTCTCCGCACTGAAGGAGAACCTCGACTCGATCATGGCGAACCTGCAGGATGGCATCCTGCTGTTCACCGGCGAAGGGCGCGCTGCCCTGGTCTCCGACTCGGTCGAGCGCTTCCTCGGCATCCCGCGCGCCGAGCTGTTCGGCGGCACCGTGCACAGCATCTTCAGCATGGACACGAAGATCGGCAGGCTGGTGCTCGATGCCTTCGAAGAGGGCCGCCCGCTCGACCAGGAAGAAGTCGAAATGGAGGGCGGCCGCCACGTGCAGGTCTCGCTCGACTTCGTCGTCGATCAACAGTCCAGGCCAGAGAGTGCCCTGCCCGGCGCATCGCTCGGCGCACTGCTCACGCTGCACGATCTGGAATCGGTTCGCGAGATCGAGAGCGAGATTGAGCTCTCCCGGCGTCTCGCCGCCATTGGCCGCCTGACGTCAGGCGTCGGCCACGAGGTCAAGAACCCTATCAACGCGATCGTCGTGCACCTGGAGCTGCTGCGCAACAAGCTCTCCGGGCCGGACTCGCGCGCCATGCGGCACCTCGAGATCATCGAGAGCGAAATTCAGCGGCTGGATCGCGTGGTGCAGACGCTGGTCGACTTCTCGCGGCCAGTCGAGCTGCAGCTCAAGGAGCAGGACATCCGTCGCGTTGTCTCCGGCGTGCTCATGCTGGCCTCGGCAGAGCTCGAGACTCACAATGTACGCGTCTACAGCCACATGCCGGACCACCCGCTGACCACCAAGGTGGACGCAGACCTGATCAAGCAGGCCATCCTGAATGTGGTGCTCAACGGAGCGCAGGCCATGCAGAATGGCGGCGAGCTGCACGTCAGCCTGCGTGAGGAGGGCCGCATTGCCACGATCGAGATTGCGGACAGCGGCGGGGGTATTCCGCCCGACATTCGCGAGAAGATCTTCGACCTTTACTTCACGACCAAAAAGAACGGAAGTGGTATTGGTCTGGCGATGACGTACCGTATCATGCAGCTACATAACGGTACTATTGACGTACAGTCCGAGCAAAATATCGGTAGTACCTTTACCTTGAAACTTCCTCTGGTGGCTTCCACCGAAGGTAAGCAGCGCGGCACTCAGTTGGATAAAACAACGACTTCGGCTCCGGCCTTTACTTCCGAGGGGACCGGCCTGTGAACGGACTCCGCATCTCCCGTCTCACCATGGCCGTCACGCTGCTCCTGCCAGCGCTGACGGGATGCGTGCAACCCTTTAAGAAACCAGCACCTGCGCCCCAGGCCATGGCTCCTGCACCACAGCCCACGCCGACGCCGCTGTATACCGCGGAGCTGAGTCAGAGCGGTCCCCTGCTGCCGGAATTGCCAGCGGCCCCGCCGCTCCATGCGCAGCCGACACCCCCTCCGCAATCGGACTTCCTAGAGACATCACACAAGCTGGTGCGCACCAGCCGCCGCACCCACCGGCACGCCGAAACAGAGGTCGCCGACCGCGACCCGCGCGAGAAAGATTTACACGATCGGGAGAACCCGCAGACTCCCAGCCAGACCGCCTCCCCGGTACCTGCCACTGTGACTGAGGCCGCCAAGGTGACTGCTCCTACGCCGGCGGGAGATACTTCGGAACACACCCCGATCGGCCAGTTAACTGCCGGCTCCACGGCAGACTCGAATGAAGCCCGTCGGCAGGCGAACGATCTGATCCAGAGCACGGAGCGGGGCGTCGCATCGCTACGTCGCACGCTTTCAAGCGACCAGACAAAGACCGTCACCCAGATCCACAGCTTCCTGACGCAGGCCGACCGCGCGCTGCACAATGGCGATCTGGACGGCGCCTACACGCTGGCTACCAAGGCAAAGCTGCTGCTGGATGAGCTGACTGGACAGAGTTAACCAAGGGCAAATCGCTCGGCTGGTTTGGGCTAGCGCTCGCCCCACTTCAGCTTCTGCCGCAGCACATCGAAGAAGCCGTCGCGTTTGAGGCGCACCAGCTGCACCGTGTGCTCGGAGCGGCGGCAGCGCAACACATCTCCCAACTGCACCTGCACCGCCTCCTGGCCATCGACCGTCAGAAACGTCTGGTCGGGCACTCCCACCACGCTCACATTGATCTCGGCATCCCCGTGCACCACCATCGGCCGGATGGTGAGCAGGTGCGGGCAGATCGGGGTCACGATCATGGCATTCACATCGGGCGACATGATGGGCCCGTTCGCCGCCAGGTTATAAGCCGTCGAGCCGGTCGGGGTCGAGACGATCACACCATCGGCGCGGAACGACATCGCCAGTTGATCGCCCACCATGATGCGGAAGTCGCCCATCCGGGCAATGGCGCCCTTCGCAACGACGATGTCGTTGAGTGCCTCGTAGCAGCGGAATAGCTGGCCGTCGCGCATGATGTCCACGTGCAGCATGGCGCGCGGCTCGACGTGACACAGCGCGCAGGCCCAGCCCTCGAGATTGCTGAACAGCTCCGACAGCCGCACCTCGGTCAGAAAGCCGAGCGAGCCGAGGTTCACGCTCAGGATCGGCACCTTGCTCTTCGCAAACACGCGCGCCGCGGCGAGCAGCGTGCCGTCCCCGCCAAGCACAATCGCCAGCTCCGGCTTGTGGGCGGCCATCTCGTGTCGCGGGACGATCTGCGCGCCCGGAATATAGCCGCCACTCACGGGGTCGAGCATCGGCTCGTACCCGCGCGCGCGCAGCCAGAGCATGAGCTCGTTCAGGATCGGCGCAAGGTCTGGTTTCTGCGGCTTCGAGATAACGGCAACGGTGGGCATTCGGGACTCAGTGTACTGGAACGTGCAACACAGACTGAACCTGTTGCCCGGCACTCGGCGTGAAGTGTGCGTGCAACAGAAACTCGCGATTCCCTTCGCTGCCGAGGATTGGCGAGTCGATCACTTCGATCTCCTGTCCGCCCAGTGCGCGGACCGCGTCCTTGACCTTGGCAACAGCGAGACGGTGTGCGGCGGGATCACGCACAATACCGCCCTTGCCTACGTGCTCGCGACCGGCCTCGAACTGCGGCTTTACGAGCACAACAGCCTCCGTAAGCGTGCGATTCATAGCCCGAACGACCGCCGGCAGGACCAGTGATGCACCGATAAACGAGACGTCCATAACCAGCAAGGTAATCGCCACGATTACCTGCGCCGGCTCGAGGTGCCTTGCGTTGGTGCGCTCCAGCAGGCGAACGCGGGGATCGACACGCAACTTGTGTGCGATCTGGCCATAGCCGGTGTCAATAGCCAGCACGGCGGCAGCACCATGCTGCAGCAAGCAATCGGTGAAGCCGCCGGTCGACGCGCCAACATCCGCGCAGGTGCGGCCGGAGACGTCGATTGACCAGTGCCGCAGGGCCTGTTCGAGCTTCAGCCCGCCCCGGCTCACGTAGCGCTGGTCTTCCCCGAGCAGACGCAGCGCTGCATCGGCGGCGACCCCGGCGCCCGGCTTTTCGACCTTCTGCTCATCCACGAGCACACGGCCGGCCAGGATGAGCGCCTGTGCGCGTTCGCGCGAGGGCACCAGCCCTCGGTCGACCATAAGCCGGTCGAGCCGCTGCTTCCCTGCCTTCCGTGGCGCGGGCGTTGCCGTTTCGGGATGTTCGGGCTCCATGGGGATACTCTAAACAGGACCAGCCGTGCCGCCCGGGCCCTTCACCCCGGCAAGGTAGAGCACAGGAAGGCTGACCGCTCCGACCGTGCTGTTGGTATGATCGCTGGGCAACTCCCTCATGCTTCAGCCCTCGTCCAATCCGAACGACCCTGCGCTGCGTACTTCCAACACTGAATCCGCAAAGGCTCCAGGCGAAGATTCTGCGCTGTTGGCGCGGGTGGGACAGGGAGACGAGGCAGCCATGGAGACAGTGTTCCAGCGCTATAGCGGACCGGTGTACTCGGTGGCGCTCCGGGTGCTGCACGACTCCGGGCAGGCAGAAGACGTGATGCAGGAGATCTTTCTTCAACTTTGGCGCAATCCGCAGGTCTTCTCGCAGGGCCGCGGTTCGCTGGGCGCATGGCTGGTCGTGGTGGCGCGGAATCGCGCGATCGACGTCCTGCGTCGGCGGAGGCCATCGGACTCGGTCGAGGATGTGGTGCTCGCCTCGCCCTACAACCTGGCCGCGGATGCAGAGCGCTCCCTGCTGATGGAGAAGGTGCGCGTCGTGCTGGCCGACCTGCCGCTTGAACAGCGCAAGAGTTTGGAACTGGCTTACTTCGAGGGTTTGAGTCACGCCGAGATCGCCAGCCGCACCGGCGACCCGCTCGGCACTGTAAAGACACGCATTCGCCTGGGCATGATCAGCCTGCGAAAGGCGTTCGGATCATGAGCGAGCCCCGTCCCATCCTGGCTGAGGACCTCGCGCTGTACGCGATGCAGGCTCTTCCTGCGGACGAGATGGCGTCCGTGGCCGCGGCCCTGCGTGACAATCCGGACGCGCAGGCGGAGCTGGCCTTGCTTGAGGGCGACCTGGCGCTGCTTGCGCTTTCGACAGAGCAGCATGCCGTGCCCGCAGGCGCCTACGATCGTCTGCAGAGCCGCATGCGCCGCTCTGCAGATGAGGCAGTTCCCTTCCCGGCCGCGACACAGCAGAGCGTCGTCACGGCGCCTGCGAGCGCTCCGCAGACGTCGACGCGGGAGACGAAGGACGTGATCGAGATGCCTCGCCGCAGCCGGTGGGCCATCGTTACCCCCTGGGTGGCGGCTGCCTGCTTCGCGATTGCCACGGTGGTGCTCAGCATTCGGTCCAGCCAGTTGAACGAGGCGCTCGACGATCAGGTGCGGCTCTCGGCGGCGCTGGCTGGTCGAGCGTCGCATGCGCAGCAGGTGCTTGAGGTGCTGAACGCACCGAACGCGCAGCGTGTGACCCTGACGGCAACAAAATCGCAGCCGGCGCCGAGCGCCAGCACGGTGTACCTGGCCGAGCGCGGCGCGCTGGTGCTCGAAGCGAGTCATTTGAAACCGGTTCCGGCAGGCAAGGCCTATGAACTTTGGGTGCTGCCGGCGGACGGCTCAAAGCCGGTGGCTGCGGGCACGTTCCGGCCTGACGCGCAGGGCTTCGCCTCGCTTGTGTTGCCGAAGATCCCCTCCGGGATTGCAGCCAAGGGCTTCGGGCTCACGATCGAGGGCGAAGAGGGTTCGCCCGTGCCAACCTCGCCGATCGTCCTGTCCGGCGAATAAACTCCGCAGAAAAAAGCGCTCCTGCCGCAGCGTGGCTGGCGACAGGAGCGCTCATCGTAAGGAGGCGCTACGAGCGCTACCCTACTGATCTTGGCGTGTGTCTGTCCTCGGCCTGCGGTGTGGTTCTCGGCTCCATCGACCGATGGACAGCGCTGTCCATGGGTGGCAGATCAGGCTTGCTCGAGGACGGTGTCGCCCTCGCCTGGAGCCAGGAAGCGATTCGCATCCAGCCCCTGCTGGCGTGTGTAGAGGTCGAAGTAGCGGCCGCCCAGCGCATAGAGAGAATCGTGCGTGCCGCGCTCGACGATGTTGCCGCCTTCGATCACCAGGATCTGATCCGCACGGCGAATCGTCGAGAGCCGGTGCGCGATGACGAACGTGGTGCGACCTTGCATCAGGAAGCTCAGCCCATCCTGAATCATCGCTTCCGACTCTGAGTCGAGCGACGAGGTCGCCTCGTCGAGGATAAGGATGCGCGGCTCCGCGAGGATGGCGCGCGCGATCGAGAGGCGCTGCCGCTGGCCGCCGGAGAGCTTGACGCCGCGCTCACCCACGATGGTGTCGTACTGCTCGGGAAAGCGCTCTGCGAACTCATCGACACGGGCGGTACGGCAGGCGCTCAGAAACTGCTCTTCCGTTGCATCCGGCCTTGAGAACAGCACGTTCTCGCGGATGGTGCCGTCGAACAGGAACGACTCCTGCAGCACCACGCCGAGCTGGGCGCGGAAATCGTCCAGCTGTACGGTCGAGAGGTCGATGTCGTCGACTGTGATCGTGCCTGTGTCTGGTACGTGGAATGCGCAGACCAGGCTGATAATGGTCGACTTGCCCGATCCCGAGGAGCCGACCAGCGCAGTCACCGTGCCGGGCCGGGCATGGAACGAGATGCCGTGCAGCACCGGCTTGTCGGGCTCATAGGCGAAGTGCACGTCATCGAAGCGAACGTCGCCGCGAATGGAGGGCAGGCTGATCACGCGCTTGGGATCGTCGTACTCCTGCTGCTCGCCGAGGATCTCTGCCGTGCGATCGAGACCGGCGATGGCTTCGGTGATCTGCGTGCCGACGTTCACTACCTGGAAGACCGGCGCGATCATGAATGCCAGAAACATCGTGTACTCGACGTAGCCGCCGGGCGTGATCCGGTTGGCCAGCGCCTGATGGCCGCCCAGGAACATGACCAGCGAGCCCATCAGGCCGATGACGCCGGTGGATGCCAGCGAGAGCACGGAGGTCAGCGTGAGCGTCTTCATCACGTTGTCGAGCAGTCGCTGCACGCCGGCCGAGAAGACGCCGGCCTCGCGCGCTTCCGCGTGATAACCCTTCACCACGCGCACGCCGCCCAGCGACTCGGTGAGACGTCCCGTGATCTCCGCATTGAGCTGGCCACGTTCCCGGAAGATGGGCCGCAGCACGCGCAGAGATTTCTGCAGCACCATGGCGAAGCAGAAGATGGTGGCGAAGATGATCAGCGTGATCGATGTGCTGATGGTGAGCAGCACGACAAACGCAATGATGGCGGTGACGATGCCACCGATGAAGTCGACCAGCCCGGTGCCGATCAGGTTGCGCACGCCTTCGACGTCGGACATGATGCGCGAGACCAGCGTGCCCGTCCGGTTGGCGTCGTAGAACTTCACGGAGAGGCGGCCGATATGGACCTGCACCTGCCGGCGCAGGTCCGCGATCATGCGCTGCGCGGCCTTGGACAGAAGCTGGGTCAGGGCGAAGGAGGTGACGGCCTGGATGGCGGTCGCTCCGACGACGACGCCGATGAGCGGCAGAAGCAGATGCTGTTGTCGCTTGTAGAGGACGCCGTCGACGAAGTACTTGGTGGAGGCCGGCAGGGCGAGCCCGCAGATGCGGTTCAGAATCATCAGCAGGAAGCCGAGCGCGAGCAGGCCACGCCGGGGTTGGATCAGCTTCCAGGCCTGTGGCCACGCCTGGGCCAGCTTGGCGCGGGCCGGCTGAGTGGCAGTGGCGGCGCGCATGGCGCTGCGTGTGGGGGGGCGTTCAGCGCGTGCAGCGAAGTTGGTGGAGCGCAGGTTCACAGTGAACCTCTCTCAGGCGCGGGCGCGGCGTGCCGCGATGAACGAACGAACACAGAGGGCGACGAAGACGAGGCAGAGGAGGTTGGTGGCTGTCTGCACTTCAGCCGCACGCTTCGCGACCTCAAGGCCGCCCACCGCCATGTGATTCGTGACCTGCTGCGCGGAGCCCGCTGCGAAACGCGCAATCGCAATCAGACCGGGGATGGTGCCTAGAAAGCCGAGCAGGCCGACCGTCACCGCGATGTGCATGGCGAGCATGCGACGCCGCACATTCTCGGTGTTGGCCATCAGTCCGAGTGCCACGAGCAGCATGCCGAGCACCACCGGGATGAGCGCGTGCCAGAAGTGCGTGATGCCGTAGCCAATCGCACCGACTGCCGCGATCAGCACACCGAAGACGATCGTGAGCTTTGCCATGTCTACCTCAGGATAGATGAAGCGCAGCAGACGTGCTTTATGCCGTGGGCCGCGCTGCTGCGTCGGGCAATCCGCTGATGATCTGCTGAACAACCTGTTCGACGGGCGCGGTGCCGTCCACGCGCAGCGCATCGTGCGGCATCTCAAGCGTGGCGATCTGGCTTTCGAGCAGCGCGGGGCTCATGTAGTGATCGAGCCTGTGGGCCAGCCGCTGCTCCAGGATGACGCGCGGCACCTCAAGCAGCACAAACTGAAGGTGCGCGGGCGGGATGTTGGCGGACAGCAGATCGCGGTATGCCTGGCGCAACGCAGAGCAGGCCAGCACACCGCTCTTGCCCTCGCGTTCCCAGCCGAGCAGCACCTCGTGCAGACTGGCCAGCCAGGGGGCGCGATCTTCATCTGTGAGCGGGATGCCGGCGTGCATCTTCTGCTTGTTGGCAGCGGAGTGATAGTCGTCGCCCTCAGCGTACTCACAGCCACTCACCTCGGCGAGTTTTTGACCGACCGTGGTCTTCCCGCTTGCGGTCACGCCCATCAGGATGACGATCACGCGTGTCCGCCCTCGGCTGCTTTCTTCAGAGCGGTGAGCACTTCGGCCGGCTCCCAGTCGTTCGTGGGATACCAGGCCGCGATCTTGCCATCCGGCCCAATGATTGCGGTCGACAGCGAGTGCGTGATGGAGTTCTTCTCGCCGGGTGTCGCGCCCACGTCGAAGTACTCGAGCAGCTTGGGCAGCTCCTGCTTGGGCGGCGCAGCGAAGTCCCAGTGCTGGAACTTCTCCTTCGTGTAGTTGCCCGTGTAGGCCTCGCCGTAGCTGCGCAGGACGGCCGGCGAATCGTACGCCGGATCGAAGCTGATGCTGAGCAGGTGCGTCCTGGCAAACAGTGCCGGGTCGGCCTTCAGTTGCTTGTCGATCGCGGCAAAGTTTCGGCTCATTCGTGGACAGTAGTCGGAGAGCGGGCAGCGCGTGTAGATAAACGTGATCAGCAGCGCCTTGCCGTGAAAGCTGTCCATGGTGATGTTGCGGCCGCTCTGGTTGACGAGCCGGAAGTCCGGCACACTGTCTCCAGGAGAGGGCACATGAAACTGCTGCTGTGGCTTGTAGTCCGGCCTGGCCTGACTGGTGATCACGATCTGATCAAGAAAGGTTGCGTCGTCGCCGACCATTAACGTCGCGACCATGTGGTCGCCAGGATGAAGGTCTTGCAGCACGTTCACGTCCTTCACCTTGTATGGCATGGTCATCGCGCCCATGAAGTTCGGGATCGCCTCCGAGTCCACGGTGACTTCCTTGTGCGCGGCGTCGGTGCTCACGACCACACCCTTGACCGGGTACTGCTTCACTGGCCCGCTCGCCACGTGCGCGGGCTTGCTGTGGCAGCCGCTGAGCGGCAGCAGGATGGCTGCCGCCGTCCAAAGCAGCAGCGCTGGCAGCCGCCCCGCTCGATTCGCCTTCAGTCTCATGGAGTCTCCTTATCTAGCATGCGTCAACCGGTTCAGAAGTGGAAGCGATACCGCAGCTCGGCTGAAATCATGCGCGGGTCGCCGACATGGCTGCCACCGAACGTGTTGCTCAGATCCACCTGGTAGCGTTTGTCCGCCAGGTTGGTCACCATGCCGCGGAGGGTGACGCGGTCGCCCAGCTCCCGGCTGAGCGCGAGATCGAAGGTCTGGTAGCCGGGCAGATGATCCGGGCCATCGCCATTCAGGAACCCGGAGCCGTAGATGATGTCGAACGCACCCGTGAGGCGGTACGGCAGCCGCCCATCGACACCAGCGGTGAGCGAGTTGCGCTGATCGTGATCGAGGTAGAAGCCGTCCGCGGGTGGCGAGAAGTCCGTGAGCCCGCCGGTGACTGCGCCGAAGCCCTCCGCCTGCTGATTTGAATAGATGAGGTGCGTATGCAGCCGGTGCAGCAGCTCTGGCGATCGGACGTTCGCCTCCCAGCCGCGGATGCGCGCCCGGCTGATGGTCAACGGAAAGAAAAGGTTCGAGTTGCCGATGGCATCGTGATCGAAGAAGTTGCGGGCAGCCGTGCGGAAGTTGTCGACCGACGCGGTCCAGCCACGGAACGGAAGCACGATGCCGACGTCGTACTGCTCGTCGCGTTCGCCGTGCAGCGGCAGAAACCCGAGCTGCTGCGACTGAGCAAACGCAAGCACCTCGCCGGTGAGGGAGTCGAGCGGCGGGGCCTGGTAGTAGCGCGAGTACGAGCCACGCAGCACGATGCCGAGACGTGGCACGGTAAACGCGGTGCCGACGCGCGGGTTCCACGCATGCTCCCCGAGCGAGCCAACGAAGCGGGTAAACCGCACACCACCGTTGAGCTGCCACCACGGGGCGACCTTCCACTGCTCGTCCACAAAGGCTGCCTCGATCTGGCCGTGAGGAGAGCTCGTTTGCTGGAACGGGTTCACCCCCACATCGCTGCCCGACACCGTAAAGCTCGCATCGTCCTGCTGCGCGAATGCATACACCCCCGCGCGCAAGTTGCTGGGCCCGCGCACCTGCGAGAACACTGCCTGCCCACCCTGGTAGTACGACACGCGATTGTTTGTCGTGCGAAGCGGGTCTGCCGCGCCACCGACGTAAGCGGTGCGATTGACGTGCAGGAACGGGGACACGGCAAGGAGCGTTCCGGGCGCAAAGGTATGCGTCCATGAGCCGATGGCGAACCCATCCTGCTCGCGATCCCGGTCGCGCACGCCGGTCGCCTGCTGGTCCGGGTCGTTGGGCACCTGGTAGTAGTCGGCCCGAAAGCCGCCGTCGAGACGGAGCTGATCGCGAGGCGTCTTGTTGAAGAGCAGCGAGGTGAACCCGCCGCCTCCGTCGCCAAGGTTGTGGAGATTCCTTTGCGTCGGCGGAGCCAGACCATAGTCGGTGCGATTGCCATTGGCGCTCACGTACCAGGCGAAGCGTTCCGTGTGATCACCGAAGCTCAACTGATCGTTGGTCGTGTGGTAACTGCCGTAACTCGCGACCAGCTCTCCCTGCCGGTTGCGCTCGAAGCCGGTGCGGGTGGCCACGTTGAACACGCCATAGGTGCGGTCCCCGTAATCGGCGCTGACACCGCCAGTCTGCGCCTCAAGGTAGTCGATGTCCTTGGGATCGAACTGCGGCCCGACATTGCTGGCGATGTTGGTGTTCGGCAGCGGGACGCCATCGATCGCCCACGTCACCTGGTGGCCGCCGCGCACATGCAGTTGATCGTGGACGACGTAGGAGCCGGGCACGAACTCAGTGATCATGCGCAGGCTGTTGCTCTGATCCGCGCCGGCGTAGCTCTCGATCTCACGGCGGCTGATGGTGGTCTCGACCGTGGGTGAGGCAACGGCCAGCGCGGCTCCCGTGTCGCTCACCTCGACCGTCTCGTGCGGACCAGCGGGCGCAAGCTCGAAGTGCAGCACTGGCGCCGTTCCGCTTGCAAGCGTCAGCCGCTCCTGCTGCTCCATGTAGCCAGCGGCGGTCACGCGCAGGGTGTAGTCGCCGAGGGCCAGCGCATCGGCACTGAACTCGCCTGCCGGGTTGGTGGTGAGTGTCACGCGGTATTGCGAGCTGACGGCAGCCACTTCGACGCGGGCCTGCGGCACCGGTCGATGGGATGGGTCGTGGACCACGCCGCGCACTGATGCAGTGACGGTGGCGTGCATCGCCGGCACAGCGCACAACAGCAGCGCAGCCAAGCGTGCGGAACTATGGAAGACGCGCAACGCACTTCTCTCTCAGTCCTAAAGAGCCGGAACGCGATGAGGAGCAGTTCGCGGCGGGTGGACAGACGTACGCCAGCCCTCATGGAGAGAAGACCGATCAGCGCGTACGAAGAGTTCGAGGAGACAGCTCAGCCGAGAGTGGGCGGGGCGCGCGAACCGCACAGGCCAGCGGCGCGGAGGGAGACAGAGATGCGCGTGGGGGCGACCGCACCGGAGACAGCACGCAAGGACAAGACACTGTCGTGGACACGTAGCAGGTAGCCCGGCAACAACAACGCCGCGTGGGACAGGTGCTGGTACGGACAGCCCATGCCGCGCCATGAAGGAACAGCCGTGGGTGCGGGGGCCTGCATCGTGCAATGGTGCGCGCCATGGCTGCGGCAGCACGCCGGCAGCAAGGATTGCGGCTGGGCGAGCGCCAGTGCTGACGCTCCCGGCAGAAGCAGGAGCATCCAGCACGCCAGCAGGTTGGCGATCCACCGTTGCACAGCAGCAGTCTACACGCACGCTATTACACTTGAGGATGTGACGGAACAGCGCGCAGCCGCAGCACTGCCGGAGTCGATGCGCGCACTGCTCGATGGCGGTGGCCTGCTGATTACCGCCAATGCACGCGCGGCCCGTGTGGTGGAGCGCCGCTACGCAGAAGAGCAGCGCCTTCGGCATGTGGCGGCGTGGCGCAGTCCACGCATCCTCGACCTGCACTCCTGGCTTGCGGAGCAGTGGCAAGCGCTGCTGCTGACGGGCACGGAAGACCGCATCCTGCTCAACGATTTGCAGGAGCAGGCGGCGTGGACTGCCATCCTGGAACCGCAGCTCGAAGGCCGGTCGCTGATCCAGCCGGCTCGGCTGGCAGCGCAGGCGCACGAGGCCTACGCTCTGCTCGCGGAGTACGACGCGCTGGGGCGGCTCGATGGCGCGGCCTGGATGGCGGAAGCGCACTCGGAGACGGAGCTCTTCCGCCGCTGGGCGCCGTCGTTCGAGCAACGCTGCCAACGCGAGCGCTGGATAGCCGCGTGCGCGCTTCCCGATGCGATCGCGCGCGCGCTGCGCTTCGGGCAGATCGCGGCGCCACGCAACGTCGGCTGGCTCGGCTTCGATCGAATCACGCCGGCTCTGCGGCACCTCGAGACATCGCTTGCGGCAGCCGGCAGCGAGGTGCGACGGCTCTCCTGGACCGAAAGCTTCAGCGAGCCTCGCCTTTACAAAGCTACGGGGGAGGAGCCCGAGGTGCGTGCGTGCGCTGCCTGGGTCCAGCAGCGGCTTATGAAACAGCCCGAGGCACGGATCGGTGTCCTGCTGCCTGATGTCGCCAGCCGGCGAGCATCGCTCGAACGAGCTCTGTTTCACGCGCTGAGCGCGGAACGCTTCCCTGTCACGGCAGGGTCGGTGCCGACACTGCCGTTCGAATTCTCGCTCGGACTGCCCCTGGCTGACGTGCCGCTGGTGCATGCGGCGCTTCTGCTGCTGCGCTGGGCAGATGGCGGTGCGCTCGCGCAAGCGGAGATCACGTGGCTGCTGCTCTGCGGTGTCTTGTCCTGGGCGGCGGGCGCGGACGCACGCGAAGAGATGGCTCGCTGGGATGCAAGGATGCGGCGTGCAAAGAACCCAGCGACAGAGATGACGCTCGATATGTATCTGCGTCAGCAACCATCTGGATCTGCGCCGAAGCAGGCCGCGCGTGCGTTCGCCACGATGCAGCAGCAGGCGAAGCGCGCATCGCGGCTGGCGCGGCCCGGCGAGTGGACAGAGCGTATCCAGAGTTGGCTGCATGCTGCCGGGTGGGGCGCACGGAGCGAAGCATCAAGCCTGAGCTTTCAGGCGGCCGAAGCGTGGGACCGATTGCTCGACCGTATCGCATCGCTGGATCAAGCCACTGGACGTGTCCCCTACGGGCGCTTTCTGCAGACGCTGCTGAGCACGGCGCGGGAGACCATCTTCGCGCCGGAATCGCAGGACGCACCAGTCCAGGTGATGGGCGTGCTCGCCTCGGCTGGGCAGCAGTTCGACGCGGTGTGGTTCCTGGGTGCGACAGAGACGGCGTGGCCCGCGCCGGGGCGTCCTCATCCGTTGCTGCCGGTCACACTGCAGCGTGAGCTTGCGATGCCGCATGCCTCGCCGGAGCAGGAGACCGCGCTCGCGCAAAGCATTCTCGATCGCATTGCGCACAGCACGTCCGGAGAGTTCGTCACCTCGTATGCAGAGCAGACCGGCGAGTCGGTGCAGCGGGCCTCGTCTCTGATTGCGCACTACGCGTTGCTCGAGCCAGCGCAGGCGGCCCGCAGCGCCGCGCCCGGTCTGCAGCTTGAATCCGTGCCGGACGACGTATGGATTCCGCTCCAGGGCAGTGCGGCGCCCGGTGGGCAAAGTGCGCTCAAGCAGCAGGCGGATTGCCCCTTTCAAGCCTTTGCATCGCGCCGCCTGCGCGCCAGCGAGCTACCGAGCGCGATCCGGGGACTGACGCCGGGGGATCGCGGCACCCTGGTGCACGAGACGCTGCAGAACCTGTGGCAGGAGCTGGGCTCGCAGGAGGCTCTGATTGCAAGCAGGGACTCCGGAGCTTTGCCGGGTCTGGTCGCTGATCATGCTACTGCTTCGGTGACGAAACGTCGCTCCGCGCACGACGAGGCATGGCGGCGTGTCTACCTGGATGCGGAAGAGAAGCGGCTGGTGGAGCTCGTCCTTGAGTGGCTGGAGACAGAGCTGAGGCGCGCGCCATTCAAGGTGATCTCAGCCGAAGAGAGTGGCACGTTCGATGTCGGCGGCCTGTCACTGACGCTTCGCATGGACCGGGTCGACGAGGTAGAAGGTGGACGGCTCATCCTCGATTACAAGACTGGGCTGGTCTCGCTGAAGAGTTGGGAGGGCGATCGGCCCGAGCAGCCGCAGCTGCCGCTCTATGCCGCGTTTGCCAGCACGCCGGATCTCGTGGGCGCCCTGTTCGCGCAGGTGCGGCCCACGAAGGCGCGGCTGCTTGGCCGAGTGAACGACCCGCTCACCACGCTTGGCGCTACGCCCAGCAAAGACCTGCTGCCACTCACAGCCGAAGTGATCACAGAATGGCGTACGGCCCTGGAGCGGCTGGCCACGGATTTTCGCGCCGGTGAGGCGCTGGTCGATCCGCATCATTATCCAGCCACGTGTCGCTTTTGCGCGCTGCCCGGCGTGTGCCGTGTCACTGAGCATCGGCCCGCGGAAAGCGACGACAACACCGATGAGGAAGACGCGGCTAACGTATGAGCACAATTCCGACAGAGCCGCAGATTGCCGATGCGGCGGAGCGCGAGCATGCGCTGCGCACGGCGGAGTCGTGTGTGGTGCAGGCGCCTGCAGGCTCCGGCAAGACCGAGTTGCTGACGCAGCGCTACCTGGCGCTGCTGCCGACGGTCGCTGAGCCGGAGCAGGTGCTGGCGATCACGTTCACGCGAAAGGCCACAGCGGAGATGCGTGCGCGCGTGCTTGGCGCACTGGAAGCAGCAGCACAGCCCGCGCCGGAGGATCTAACAGAGCATGCCCGGCGCACCCGGGAACTGGCGCAGGCAGTGCTCGAGCACAGCACGGCGCAAGAGTGGAACCTGCTCGAGCAGCCGCAGCGGCTCAACCTGCAGACGATCGACGCACTGGCGCTTTCGATTGCGTATCAGACACCGCTGCTGTCGCGCCTCGGTGGACGGCTGACGCCGATCGATGACGCGACGCCGCTCTATGCGGAGGCGGCGGAGCGCACCCTCGGCCGCCTCGGAGATGGCTCTACAGCTGAGCTCAGTGCGGCGCTCCAGAAGATACTGGCGCTGCGCGATGCAAGCCTTCCCGACTGCGAGGCACTGATCGCGCGGATGCTGGCCCGGCGCGAGCAGTGGCTGCTGCTGATGCCTGAGGCCATGTCGTCGCAAGCGGAGCCCGAGCAGTTGCGCAGAGTGCTCGAGGCACCCTTCCGCCGCGAACATGAGGCCGTTCTCACGGCACTGCAGCAGGCCTTTGCCCGGCACGGCGACCGCATTCAGGATGTGCTCTCGATTGCAGAGATTGCCTGCGGGAATGGCCAGGAGCACCTCGCGGCGCTGTCGGGCATGCGGGAAGTCGAAGCACTCAACACGACAGATCTCTGGGTATGTCTCTCGACCCTGCTACTCAGCAAAGGCGACGAATGGCGCAGCCAGACCGGACGTGTTGGACTGCCGATGAAGACGCACCGGGTGCATGGAGAGCAGCTGTTAGTACATATAGAGGAGCTGAAGCGCGATACTTCCCTCCTGCCGCTGCTCTGTCGGGCGCGCAACCTGCCACCCGCGGCGTACAGCGAAGGCGAATGGCAGATCGTGCGCAGCGTCTTCATCGTGCTGCGTCACGCGGCGGCGGAGCTGCGCGTGCTGTTCGCCGAACGCGAGGTGATCGACTTCGCGGAGGCGAGCCTGGGAGCTCATGCCGCACTGCAGGATCCGGCGGTGCTGATGCGGCTGGACACACGCGTGCGTCATCTGCTGGTGGACGAGTTTCAGGACACGTCGCGTCCGCAGTTCGGCCTGCTGCGCCGCCTGATGGAGGACTGGCAGCCTGGCGACGGGCGCACGGTCTTCCTGGTCGGCGATCCGATGCAATCGATCTACCTGTTCCGCGACGCGGAGTCGCGGCTGTTCCAGCAGGTGCGCCGTCACGGAATCGAAATTGCCGGCGCGTATGAGCGGCTCACGGATCTAAAGCTCTCAATGAATTTCCGCTCCACGCCGGCGCTGGTGCGCGAGTTGAATGAGATCTTCGCGCGCGTCATGACCGCCGCGACCGAAGACGACGTAGCCTATGCGCCTGCGTCACCTGCAAAGACCGTGGACGAAGGCGAGACCGCCATCCACGTGCATGCGCAGAGCTGGCAGAGCGATGTCGACGACAACGATGCACTCGCAGCCGAGGAGGCCGATCGCATACTCGAGATCATCCGCGGCCATCTGCCAGCGGTGGCCGCGGCCGAGCGCGATAAGAAAAAA
>NZ_JBMGJV010000050.1:0-24861 GCF_051025295.1 Candidatus Dedyshia acidiphila
AAGTGGCTCTCTCGCACCACGGGGGTGAAGTCGGCGGCACGCGACTGGGGAAGGCAGACGAGGAACAGCAGGGCCAGGAAATTGGGAAGACCACGTAGTTTGCTCACAGGCTTTGCTCCCGGGCCGGGTCGATCGCGACCGACCCCGCACCAACATTGACCTCAAGATGTCCCGTGCCGTTGCCGGCATAGCTGCGGCTGACGACGAAGTGCGAGCTGCGGCCGCCGGGCCGGTTATCGTGGAAGCTGCCGATGCCGATGTTGGCTTCGAAGCTGGAGTAATCGTGGTCACCGTGGAGGGACAGGTGCGCGTCGCCGGCGCCAAGATTCAGTTTGCGGTTGCCCTTGAGTGCGCCAGCACCGACGAACAGCGTGCCCGCGCCCTGGTCGATCTCGCTCTCCTCGATAGTTGCAGGAAGTTGCAGTGTGATGGTGACGGCATGCTCTTTCGATGAGTCAACGTTAACGACCTTCGCCTTCGGGAAATCGAAAGCGAGCGTCAGGGTATCGCCGGACAGTTGCAGATGCTCAATGTAGGCATGCATCGGGTGAGAAAGATGAGCCTGGGACGCAATGTTCAGATGAAGGCGATTGTCGGGGCTGCGTTCGATCTGTAACTTTCCGGTGCACGTGAACAGTTGAAGCTTGTGAATGCCGGTGAGTTCGCGAGCGAGCGAGATGTGCTGGGCTTCGTCGACATCTCCGCTCTGGGCGACGTAATCGCTGGCGCCGGGAGTCGTGGTGCAGTCCTGGGTGTCGGCCCGCGCGGAACGATGGAAAGAAAGACAGGCGAACACGACGAAGATGACCATCGCGAAACGTCGCTGCATGGGCAGGCTCCTTGAGCGCGGCGGCCGGGACCACTCCGATGAGCAATACGCGCCCGAGCGTATCCCGGTTCCCGGGAAAGCGCACCTGCACTCTACGCGATACAATCAAGCGAAGGCATCTGGCGTGTCTTCAGGCTCTTGAGCATGACTCGGCCGGTGTCCCTATCTTCTTATGCTAGAGACACCCGTACCTGAAGCCCTGACCTTCGACGACGTCCTCCTCGTCCCCGCCTACAGCGAAGTGGTTCCCAACCAGGTCTCAACCGTGACCCGGCTGACCGCGCGCATTCAGCTCAACACCCCCCTGCTCTCCGCTGCCATGGATACGGTGACCGAGTCGCGCCTGGCCATCGCCATGGCGCAGCAGGGCGGCATCGGCATCGTGCACCGCAACCTCTCCATCGAGCAGCAGGCCGGCGAGGTGGACAAGGTGAAGCGGTCCGAGAGCGGCATGATCGTCGATCCGGTGACGATCGGGCCAGAGCAGTTGATCTCGGACGCGCTCGAAGTCATGCGGCGTTACAAGATCTCCGGCGTGCCCGTCACACAGGGCAAGCGGCTGGTCGGCATCCTGACCAATCGCGATCTGCGCTTCGAGACGCGGACCGACATCCCGGTCGGCGACGTGATGACCAAGACGAACTTGATCACAGTTCCGGTCGGCACCACACTCGAAGAGGCAGAGCAGATCCTGCACGAGCACCGCGTCGAGAAGCTGCTGGTCGTGAATGGCGACTACGAGCTCAAAGGCCTGATCACTGTCAAGGACATCCAGAAGAAGCTGAAGTACCCGAACGCTGCCAAGGATAGCCAAGGACGGCTGCGCGTGGGTGCAGCCATCGGCGCGACCGGCGACTACATGGAGCGCGCAGAGGAGCTGATCCGCAGCCGCACGGATGTGTTGTCGATCGACTCGGCGCATGGCCACTCCTCGCGCGTGCTCGAAGCCGTGCGCCAGGTGAAGCGCCGCTTCCCGGACACGGACCTGCTGGCCGGCAACGTCGCGACTTACGAGGGCGCATTAGCGCTGATCGATGCGGGCGCGGACGCGGTAAAGGTTGGCATCGGTCCGGGCTCCATCTGCACTACCCGCATGGTGACCGGTGCGGGCATGCCACAGATCACCGCAATTGCGGAGTGCTATCGCGCAGCCAAGGGCCGCGGCATCCCGATCATTGCGGATGGCGGGATCAAGTACTCGGGTGACGTCGCGAAGGCTATTGCGGCGGGCGCATCGTCGATCATGATTGGCTCGCTGTTTGCCGGCGTGGACGAGAGCCCGGGCGAGACGATCCTCTACCAGGGCCGCTCGTTCAAGGCGTACCGCGGCATGGGGTCACTGTCGGCGATGTCGCAGGGCTCGGGCGAGCGCTACTTCCAGAGCTCGCGTGACCTCGAGGATCCAACGGCACGGCAGACGGGCGACATCGTGCAGCGCGAGCGCTCTACACAGAACAGGCTCGCGAAGTTCGTGCCCGAGGGCATCGAGGGGCGCGTGCCCCATCGCGGTCCCCTCGAGTCGATGGTCTATCAACTGGTCGGCGGCCTGCGGTCGGGCATGGGCTACCTGGGTTGCGCGACCATCGAAGACCTGCAGACCAAGGCGCGGTTCATCCGCATCTCGAATGCAGGGCTGCGCGAATCGCATGTGCACGACGTGATCATCACGCGCGAGGCGCCGAACTATCACGTCGAGTAGTCCGGAATAGACAGTCGTAGTAGATCGGCGCGGTGTCGCATTCTTAGCCGCGGACGAATTCACCAAGAGCCGGCGCAACTTGTGCTCCGGCTTCGCGTTTGCATAGGCGTCATGGCTTTGCGTCTCGTCACGGCTGCACTTGCGTTGGTCTTTACCTTGCCGGTGCTGGCCCAGCGGCCGGTCTACCCCAGCTTCCCTCCCCCGCCTGCCCCAAGCGGCGACAGCGCACCGCACCCGACCGGGGATGCGCAGCAACAGCCTGGTCAGGGCGACTACCCGTACCAGGACCCGGCAGACGATCCCGGAGCGCCTGCGCCACCGGCGGAGCAGGCGCCGCAGAAGCCATCGCCTTACCCGCAGCAGCAGGAGCCCTATCCGGATCCGGCGTCCGCGCCGCCGCCACCGCCCCAAACGTCACCAGCACCGGGGTATCCGCAGTCTGGTTATCCGCCTTCTGGCTATCCGCCGCCCGGAACCTACGTGCCGACTCCGCCGACCTCATGGCTGAACTGGGTGCCGCGCGGCATGGAGGCGCTCTCGCGTACCGCGGCCTTCCACACCGATCTCACCTTCGATCGCATCATGCTGCAGATGGCCAGCGGCATGTGGGATGGACCAGCCGATCCGGCGACTGCCATGGCAATTAATCGCCTCGACGGCATCTCGGTCCACGTCTACCACTACGCAGCACCCGGCATGTACGACTCGCGCATGCTGGAGGGCGTGCGGCGCGAGTACAGTTCGCTGGGCTGGCAGCACCTGGTCGCCACCCACTCTGCTAACCGCGAGGGCGCGACTAATCTCACCCGCGCAGGCGCGACCGATCTCTGGATTAGCTTCCACCACCTGCAGGCCACCGGCGCCGTGCTGTTGTTGCAGAGCGCAAACAATGTGAGCCTGATCGCGTTCAGCGGCAACCTGAGTCCGCTCGACCTGCTGCATCTGCGCGGGCGCTTCGGCATTCCGAGGTTTGCCGGCGATCGTTTTGTGCCAGCACCAGGGGCACGCGCGCACGGTGTCGCACCGCCGCTGCCGCGCTACTGATCGGCAGCAACGCTCGGCGATACTCAATGGCATGGCATTGCCGCTTTGCCTCTCGACTGTAATCTTCGATCTGGACGGAACTCTGACCGACCCGCAGCAGGGCATGCTGGATTGCCTGCGTGGCGCACTGCGCGCTCACGACGTGCGATGGCAGGAGCCGCTGACCTGGTTCATCGGGCCACCGGCTGGTGAGTCGCTGCCGCTGCTGATCCCCGATCGCGAGCCTGCCTTCCAGAAACGCGTCCTCGATCACTATCGCGCCTGCTACGCGGACGAGGGCTGGGTACGGAACGCGGTGTATCCCGGCATACGGCAACTGCTTGAAGAGCTGCGCGCTCGTGGAGTAACGCTCTATGTCTGCACGTCCAAGCTGGCGCGCTTCGCGGAGAAGATCATCGAGCACTTCACGTTGACGCACTACTTTGCCGGCATCGCTGCGGATGATGGCTCGTCGGTGCATCACGACAAGGCTGACCTGCTTCGCGGCCTGATGACGGGCTATGGCTTCCCAGCTGAGACCGCCGTAATGATTGGCGACCGGCGGTTTGACATTGCAGCAGCGCAGTCGCTGGGGATCGCGTCGGTTGGCGTCACCTATGGGTACGGCAGCGCCGACGAGTTGGAGCAGGCGCGGCCGGATGCGCTCTGCGCCAGCGTCGAAGAGCTGCGCGAGCTACTCATGAAGCGCATGTAAGCCAAGTCACGGCTGTCGCCAGAGTGGGAAACGCCCGGACCAGGCCTGCGCGAGGAGAACGACACGGGACGGCTGTCCACCGAAACGGTGGCCAGCTACTGACTCCTGAAGCTCACCGTGGCCGCTTTTATCTTGACAAGCCACGCTCTCTCAGGTCTGATCGGTGCCAACCTTTCTGGTTGCGAAGTTAACGTTTGTCTGGCGACCTGTGATCGTTATCTGCTCCGGCTGTTCCCAGCGCGAGCCGCGGTCCAGACGACGACTCCTTCAGGGCACTGGCCTCCCTCAGTGCCGGGGGCGGTGATCCAGCCGCCTCCCTTTTTTTCTAGCTCGTCCCCGTTGACTCCATTCCGCTCTGTCCTGCTCCATGCGGTCACCTGTGCGTGACTGTATTCAGGATCAGCGCCAGATCAGACGGGGCACTCGCAAAGTTACGTATGTTGAGCCCTTCTGCGGGGTATCTGCTCGCGTATACACTCGGCAGTTCCCTCTTATGCGTGCTTCGTACGTTTTGTGGCTTGCCCCGGTGTGGGTGACCCTCCCGATCTATGCGCAATCCGCAGCTCCGGCCACCAGGTCGGAGACAGTGGTCGTGACCGCGGCCTCGGACCCGCTGAGGCTCGCGGGCTCTGACCGTACCGTCGTCGTGCTGGATACGGCGGCGCAGCCCCTTCTGTTCGAGTCGGTTCCGGACCAGTTGCGGCTCGACTCCGGTCTCGACGTGCAGGAGCGCGGCGCTAACGGCGTGCAGGCGGACGTGTCGATCCGCGGCGGCACGTTCGCGGAGTCGCTCGTCCTGCTGAATGGGCTGCGACTCAACGATGCGCAGACTGGCCACTTCCACCTCGATGTGCCAGTCCCGCTCGATGCGATTCATCGCGCGGAGGTGCTGCACGGAGCAGGCTCGGCCTTCTACGGATCGGACGCGATCGCGGGCGCGATCGACCTGATCACCGCAGAGCCGGAGCGGCCCGCTGCGGGCCAGAGCTCAACGCTGTCGCTGAGGGTGCGCGCGGGATACGGCAGCTTCGGCAGCACCGAACAACATGTGCTCGCCGACTACGGCCGGCATCGCTGGGCCGAGGAGCTGGCGGGCAGCCGCGATACCTCTGCCGGCTTCACGATCGATCGCAATTACCGCAGCGAGGCGCTCTCGTCTGAGAGCTGGTTCCACACGCGCGCTGGCACGACGGATGTGCTGCTCGCCGGCACCGACCGGCCGTTCGGGGCGAATGACTTCTACGGCAACTTCACCTCGTTCGAGCACACCAAAGGTTGGCTCGCGATGGTCCAGCAGCAGCTCGGCGAGCGCACGCTCGCCGGACTGAGCTACCGCCGGCATAGCGACGTCTACATTCTCGAAGTGACGAACCCCTCGCTTTACGAGAACAACCACATCGACCAGACCTGGCAGGGTGTGGTGCGGCGCAGTGATGGACTGCGGCATGGGCTGCGGCTCTCGACCGGTCTCGACGGGCAGGCGGACCAGATCCGCAGCTCGAGCCTGGGCCGCCACGGACGGAATCGCGGCGCCGGCTATGTGAGCCTTGACGCGGAACTCGGCAAGCGATGGACACTCTCGGCCGCCGGTCGAGAAGAGGTCTTCAGCGGTGGCGACCAGGTCTTCACGCCGACCGGTGCAGCCGGCTACCAGCTGTCGCCGAAGCTGCGGCTGCGCGGGTCATTCGGGCATGGCTTTCGGCTGCCGACGTACACCGACCTGTACTACAGCGATCCAGCCACGCTCGGCAACGCCAACCTGAAGCCGGAGACGTCGTGGAGCTACGAAGGCGGCGGTGTGTGGACGCCGAACGACCGGCTCGAGATCGAGGCGACCGGCTTTCAGAATCGTATCCACAACGGTATCGATTACGCGAAGTTCACCCCAGCCGCGAAGTACCAGGCGACGAACACCGGCTCTCTCGCCTTCACCGGCGCGGAGGCAGCCGTGCACCTGCGAGTGGCGGATCACTTCGGACTGGCCGGCCAGCAACTCGACCTGCGCTACACCGGCATCAGTGCCAGCCGCAGCGCAGCACCGGGACTCATCTCGGCCTATGTGTTCAACTACGCAGCGCAGAATGCGGTCTTCGCGTGGACGGGACGGATGGGAACCGAGGTGGTGGCGCGCACGGAGGTTGCAGTGATCCAGCGCGTGGGCCATACGGCTTATCCGCTGTGGACGGTGTCCGTGGCGCGCAGCCGCGGGTGGGTGCGGCCGTACCTTCGGCTGGCGAACCTGAGCAACACGGGGTATGAGGAGCTGCCGGGCGTGCCGGAACCGGGCCGCAGCATCACCGGTGGGCTGTCGTTCACCTGGCCGCGACGCTAGGCACAAACACAGGCAGGCCGCATCCGGAGAGGACGCGGCCTGAGATGGTGAGACTGTTGATCCGGAGCCCGGACTAAGCTTCGGAGCCGCCCTCGGCCGGGGTCTGCTCGGCCATAGCCTTCTCCATCTCCTCGCGACGCTTCTGGCGCGCTTCGGCGCGCTTGTTGCGCTTCTCGTCCAGCAGCTTCTCGGCGCCGAGCAGTTCGATGAAGGCCTTCTCTGCGCCATCACCCTTCTGAAAGCCGGTGCGGATGATGCGCAGGTAGCCGCCCTGGCGATCACCGTAGCGGGGTGCAACGGTGTCGAACAGCCGCGACACGGCTTCGTCCGTCATGAGGTAGGCGAGCGCCTGGCGGCGCGCATGCACGTCACCCCGCTTGCCCAGCGTGATCATCTTCTCGACGTGGGGGCGCGCAGCCTTGGCCTTGGTCACCGTGGTGACGACGCGATCTTCGAGGAGGATGGACGTGACCAGATTGCGCAGCAGGGCGCGGCGGTGGCTGGTGTTGCGTCCCAGTTTGTATCCAGCATTGCGATGGCGCATGGCGACTCTCTCACTTACGTGCGGCACAGGGCCGCGGAAAATGGCGGGAGAGAGCAGGCCCTCTCCCGCGGATCGAGCTAGAAGTTTTCCGGCTCGTTCTGCATCGGCTCGAGGACGTCAAGGTCTTCGTCCTCGTCGTCAAACCGGTTGTAGCTTTGTGCAAGCGCCTGCGAGGGAAGGATGGAGGTCGGGCCGGGGACGGCGTTGCCGTTCTCGTCGATCTTCATGCCCAGCGACAGACCCATCTGCGCCAGGATTTCCTTGATCTCGTTGAGCGACTTGCGGCCGAAGTTCTTGGTCTTCAGCATCTCGGGCTCAGTCTTCTGGACCAGTTCGCCGATCGTCTGAATGTTCGCGTTCTTCAGGCAGTTGTAGGAGCGGACCGACAGCTCGAGCTCCTCGACCGAGCGGTTCAGGTTTTCGTTCCTGAGCTGCATGCGGCCTTCTTCGGAGGCGTGCTCGGCTTCAATCTCCTCCTCGAAGTTGATGAAGATGCTCATGTGGTCCTTGATCAGCTTCGCGGCCAGCCCGATGGAGTCAGCCGGCAGAACCGAACCGTTGGTCCAGACCTCGAGCGTCAGCTTGTCGTAGTCGGTGATCTGACCGAGACGAGCTGCGTCGACCGTGTAGTTGACCTTGCGAACCGGAGAGTGAACCGAGTCGACGGGAATAAAGCCAATGCCGAGATCGCTGTCGAAGTTCTTGTCTGCAGAAATGTAACCGCGACCGCGCTTCAAGCGCATCTCCATGTCCAGCTTGCCGCCCTCGCTCACCGTCGCGACGTAGATATCCTTGTCCAGGATCTCCACATCACCATCGGCCTCGATCATGCCGGAGGTGACGATGCCCGGCTGATCGGCGCGCAGGTAGAGCGCCTTCGGACCCTCGCCATTCAACTTGAAAGGAATCTGCTTCAGGTTGAGGATGATGTCGGTTGCATCTTCGACCACGCCGGCGATGGACTGGAACTCGTGCAGCACGCCTTCGATCTTGACCGCCGTTACCGCGGCGCCCTCAATCGAGGAAAGCAGCACGCGACGCAGCGCGTTGCCAACGGTGGTGCCGAAGCCCCGCTCAAAGGGCTGGGCGCTGAACTTGCCGTACTTCTCGGTTAGCGTCTCGGACTCAACGGCCAGACGCTTCGGCTTCTGAAAACCTCTCCAAAGCATGTGTTAGCTCCTGCACAGCGGGCGCCGCGAAGCATTCTGCAGCGGCTGTGCCTATCTCTCCTGGTACGTGAATGGATGCCCGCACGGGGCGGGGTGCTGCGCCCGGCGGCTCGCGCCGCCGGGAAACTTGCGTGCCTTACTTGCTGTAAAGCTCGACGATGAGCTGCTCGTTGACCGGCAGTTGCACATCGGCGCGGGTCGGCAGACCGAGCATCTTGCCGGTGTGGTTCTGGAAGTCGGCCTGCAGCCACTGCGGTACCGGCTGATGGCTGGCAAGCTCGGCCGCAGTCTCGAGCACGGTCATCTTCGCCGAGTTCGGACGCACCTTGATTTCGTCGCCCACCTGCACCTGGAAGGACGGGATGTTCACCTTGCGCCCGTTGACTTCGACGTGACCGTGACGAACGATCTGGCGTGCCTGGCGACGGCTGGTCGCAAAGCCAAGCCGGTAGGCCACGTTGTCAAGGCGACGCTCGAGCTGCTGGATGAGAATTTCGCCGGTGACGCCGCTCGCACGGCTCGCCTTCTCGTAGTACGCACGGAACTGGCTCTCGAGCGTGAAGTAGATGCGCTTGGCCTTCTGCTTCTCGCGAAGCTGCAGGCCGTAGCCCACGATCTTCACCTTGCGATCACGGCCATGCTGGCCGGGAGCAAAGTTACGCTTCTCGATCGGGCACTTCTCGGTGTGACACTTCGCGCCCTTCAGAAAGAGCTTCATGCCTTCGCGACGGCAAAGGCGGCAGACTGCGCCGGTATAACGTGCCAATGTCTCTTCTCCTCAACTTCAGGTGACGACTGGTTTACGGGCCATGCCCTTCGTCCCAGTCCGTGCCAGCTCCTAGCTTCCAGCCGCTAGCTCCTGGCCTGTACCGCTACTGCTCTTACAATTTCGCCTCGCTCCCAGCCGCCACTGACGAAGTGGCGGCCGGGAGCTGGAGGCTAGTGCTTCCTTACACGCGACGGCGCTTGGGCGGACGGCAGCCGTTGTGCGGGATCGGGGTGACGTCACGAATGGACCGCACCTCGATGCCGGCTGCAGCCAGCGCACGGACGGCAGACTCACGCCCGGAGCCAGGACCGCTGACGCGCACATCGACAGAGCGGAGACCGTGATCGCGCGCCTGGTTGGCAGCGTTGACGGCAGCCTGCTGCGCCGCGAACGGCGTGCCCTTGCGCGAGCCACGGAAGCCGAGCGAACCCGAACTCTTCCAGGACAGCGTGTTGCCCTGGTTGTCCGTGATCGTCACGATGGTGTTGTTGAACGACGCCTGGATGTGCACCAGACCATAGGGCACATTCTTGCGTTCGCGCTTCTTGAACTTCTTGTTCTTCCCGGCTTTGCCGCCGGCAGCTGCTTGTGCCTTCGCCATACTAGGTCTTCGTCGCTTTCTTCTTGCCCGCGACGGTGCCCTTGCGCGGGCCCTTGCGCGTGCGCGCGTTGGTGTGGGTGCGCTGACCGCGGACCGGAAGGCCGCGGCGATGGCGATTGCCACGATAGCTCTGAATGTCGATCAGGCGCTTGATGTGCATGGAGGTGTCCTTGCGGGCATCTCCCTCCACATTGCCTTCCTGCTCGATGACCTGACGGATGCGGTTGACTTCGTCTTCCGCAAGATCCTGCACCTTCTTGAACGGGTCGACGTCCGCAGCCTTGAGAATGCGGGCTGCGCGTGGATCACCGATGCCGAAGATATAGGTGAGCGCGATCCGAGCCTGCTTGTTGCGGGGCAGATCGACGCCAGCAATGCGTGCCATGCGTATCCTTCACATGCTTCCGGGCGGCGTGGCCACCTGGCAGCTTCGAGCCGGAGCCTTGATTGAAGCCTCAAGAGAACCGGCAGTTCCGCGAGACCGGGGTTCATCGCAAGCCTTGACTTCGGCTAACTCGCCCCTGTGCCGCTTCGAGAAAACGCCCGGGTCTAGCCCTGGCGCTGCTTATGCTTCGAGTTCTCGCAGATCACCCGCACCACACCGCGGCGATGGATGACCTTGCACTTGTCACAAATCTTCTTAACTGACGCACGAACCTTCACGAGACCACTCCTGACGCGCGGACGGCTACAGCCGACATGCAGGCTCCGGCGATCAACGCCGGTGTGCCGTCGTGTCTCTGTAGCGGAACGCTACTTGTAGCGATAAACGATACGGCCGCGGTTCAGATCGTACGGACTGAGTTCCACCGCAACACGATCCCCGGGCAGGATGCGAATGAAGTTCTTCCGCATGCGTCCGGAGACATGGGCCAGCACCTGATGCTTGTTCTCGAGTTCTACCTTGAACATCGCGTTCGGCAACGTCTCGAGTACCGTTGCCATGACCTCAATTGCATCTTCCTTCGACAATCAGCTTTTCCCGGTTCCGCCAGATCTTCCCCCGCCCGACGGATCGGGCAAAAGCCTCCAGCACTCTGTGCCAACAACGATGATACCTGATTCTGGTCCGCTACAGGGTCAGAATCGCCGCTCCGTCTTTGGTGACTGCGACGGTGTGCTCAAAATGCGCGCTCAGGCTGCCGTCCTCGGTGACGGCCGTCCAGCCGTCCTTCAGGACCCGGACCGCATCCGTGCCGACGTTCACCATCGGCTCGATGGCCAGGACCATGCCCTCGCGCAACCGCAGACCCTTGCCCCGCTGGCCGAAATTCGGCACCTGGGGATCTTCATGCATCCGTGTGCCGATGCCGTGCCCGACAAATTCGCGCACAACACTGAAGCCTTCCGCCTCGACCATCTCCTGCACGGTCGCGCCGACATCGCCCAGCTGCGCTCCCGGCCGGACCGCCGCGATCGCCGCCTCAAGCGACTTCGCCGTCACGTCGAGCAGCTTCTGCGCCCCGGCCGCCACCGTCCCCACCGGGATCGTGATTGCCGAGTCGCCGTAGTAGCCATCGATCACAACGCCGCAGTCGACGGACAGGATGTCGCCTTCGCGCAGCACCGTGCCCGGTGAAGGAATGCCGTGCACCACCTGCTCGTTGAGCGAGGTGCAGAGCACCGCCGGATACCCGTGGTAGCCCTTGAAGGCCGGCTTCGCGCCCGCCTCTTCGATCATGCGCTCGGCCACGGCTTCCAGATCCATCGTGGTCACGCCGGGCGCCACCATCGCCTTCACCGCGTGGAGCACGTCATGCACAATGCCGCCGGCGCGCCGCATCTTCTCCACTTCCTTCACGGTCTTGATCACGATGGCCATAGCGCTCCCTGCCTACTGCCCTTCCCCACCGCGCAACCGCTCGACCGCTGCCAGCAGGCTTCCGGTCACGGCCTCGATCGGTGCATCACCATCCACCTCGGCAAAGCGGCCGAGGCGGCGGTAGTGCTCAAGCACCGGGGCCGTCTGCTCGGCATAGGCGCGCATACGCTCGGCGAAGACCGCCTCTGTATCGTCCGCACGCTGCTCGAGCACGGTCTGGTCGTAGTCGCAGACGGTATCGACGGCCGGCGGAGCGAGGTGCAGGTTATAGATGCGCTTGCAGGTCGGACAGCTTCGCCGGCCCGTGATCCGCAGCAGAAGCTGCCGATCGTCGACCCGGAGACTGACCGCGACCACCGGCAACCCACCGCCGGTCCGGGCAAGCTGCTGGTCGAGCCAGCCGGCCTGCACCAGGGTGCGGGGAAATCCGTCCAGAATGTAGCCGCGCGTGGTGTCGGGGGCTGCCAGCCGCGCGGCCACCATGTCATTCACCAGGGCATCCGAGACCAGCTGGCCCGCCGCCATCCGCGCCAGGTCGTCATCGCGCAGCTTGCCATCGCGGATCAGCCGGTCGGCCAACGCGCTTGGCTGCTGACCGCGGTTGCGGATCTCGCGCAAGAGATCGCCCGTCGAGATCTGCGGAATCTCCCAGGTGGCCATGATTGCCTTGGCCTGGGTGCCCTTCCCCACACCGGGCGCTCCGAGGAGCAGCACCGGACCGGGCAGAAAGGCAGCACCCTTGCTTCCCGCCGCAAAGAGCGGCGTCACACCGGCTACCACGCGCGACGCCCGCGCACCCGGCCGCTCTTCGGCGTGAAGCCTTCGTAGTGCCGCATGATGAGCTGCGACTCGACCTGGTTGACCGTGTCCATCGCCACACCGACCACGATCAGCAGCGACGTGCCGCCAAAGTAGAAGTTCAGCCCCAGGCCGTGCGTCACCCACGTCGGCAGCTTCTCAAATGCCGAGCCGAGCAGCCACAGGTGCTCGAAGTGGATGCCGCTGATCAGGAACTGTGGGATCAGGGTGATCAGGATCAGGTAGATCGCACCCACCAGCGTGATGCGCGTCAGGATGTCGTTGATGTAGTCCGACGTGCGGCGTCCGGGACGGATGCCAGGGATGAAGCCGCCGTACTTGCGCATGTTGTCGGCGATGTCATCCGGCCGGAACACGATCGAGATATAGAAGTAGGCGAAGAAGACGATCGCCACGATGGACAGGATCTCGTACCACGGCTCCCCGGCGCGAAGGCTGTCGAAGGTGTTGGTCAACCAGGTATGGCTGCGCACAAAGTTCGAACTGGCGAAGAGCAGGGGCGCCGAGAGGATCGAACTGGCGAAGATGACCGGCATGACGCCGCCGGAGTTCACCTTGAGCGGCAAGTGCGTGGACTGACCGCCCATCAGACGCCGCCCGACGATGCGCTTGGCGTACTGCACCGGGATGCGGCGCTCGGCGCGCTCAACGTAGACGATGAATGCGACCACCGCGACCATCGCGACAACCAGCAAAACCAGCGCGGGTACGGTGAACGGCCCAAACGCCTGAGTGCGCGCCTTGTCGATCAGGTCCTGCACACCGCGCGGCAAGCCATCGACGATGCCGGCAAAGATCAGCAGGCTCATGCCGTTGCCGACGCCGCGGTCGGTGATCTGCTCACCGAGCCACATGATGAACGAGGTGCCGGTGGTGAGCGTGAGCACGGTCATCAGGACAAAGCCGGGACCGGGGTTGAGCACGTAGGACTGCCCCGTGCCAGAGCTGTGCGACAGGGTCATCGCAATAGCAAACGACTGCACCGCACCGAGAACCACGGTGAGATAGCGCGTCCATTGCGTGATCTTGCGGCGGCCAATCTCGCCTTCTTTTTGCAGCTTGGCAAGTGGCTCATACACCACAGTGAGCAGCTGGAAGATGATCGACGCCGTGATGTACGGCATGATGCCCAGTGCAAATACCGTGAGACGGCGCAGGTTGCCGCCCGAGAACAGGTCCACCAGGCCGAGGGCCGAGCCGCTCTGCTGGTCGAAGAACTGCGCGAGCAGCTTGGTGTCGACACCCGGGGTGGGGATGTGTGCGCCAAGCCGGTACACGGCCAGCATCGCCAGGGTGAACAGCAGGCGGTTGCGCAGGTCCGGAATGCGAAAGATGTTCTGGAACTTTTCCAACATGGATGACCAGCCTACTCCAGTGCTGACCCGTGCTGTGAGAGGAATGGCCCGCGCACGAGAGGGGGCGGGCCGTGATTCAGGACGCGTGCGCTAGGCCTGAGCCGGGGCTCCGCCGACGACGATGGCCTTGCCGCCTGCGCGCTCGATCTTCTCCTGCGCCGACTTCGAAAACTTATGCGCGTGGATCGTGATCGCCGAGGTAATCTCGCCGTTGCCAAGAACCTTCAGCAGACCCTTCTTCTTGGTCAGGCCGAGGGCGGCGAGCGTCTCAAGCGTCAGTTCGGTCTCGCTCAGATTGGCAAGCGCGCCCAGGTTGAGCACGTTGTACTCGGTGCGAAAGATGTTGGTGAAGCCGCGCTTCGGCAACCGGCGATGCAGCGGCATCTGGCCGCCTTCAAAGCCTCGCATCAAGCTCGAGCCCGAACGCGAGCCCTGACCCTTGTGACCGCGGGTCGAGGTCTTGCCCATACCAGAGCCCATACCGCGGCCGATACGCTTGCGGTTGCTGTTCGCCTTCTTCGGCGCACGCAGATTGGAAAGATTCGTTGCCATGACTTCCTCGCTCAACGCCGGCGTCGCCTCTTGGGGGACGCCGACTCGCATGTGATTCGTGTTGTGTCAGTTTACTCGAGTTATTCGACGATGCGGACCAGGTGCGGCACTGCCTTCACCATGCCCCGGATCGACGGCGTGTCTTCGCGCTCGACGATCTGGTTCAGCCGCGTAAAGCCGAGGCCCTTAACGACCTTCTTGTGCTTCTCCGGCGTCGAGATCTTCGAACGGTAGTACTCGATAAGCAGGGTCTTCTTCGCGTCTGCCATGGTTTAGAGCTCCTCAACCTGCTTGCCGCGCAGGGCTGCGACATCGGCGCGATCGCGCAGCTGGGTCAGCGCGTCAAAGGTCGCCTTGATGACGTTATGCGGGTTGGCCGTGCCCAGGCTTTTGGTCAGCACGTTCTGCACGCCGGCCGAGGTCATGACCGCACGCACCGCGCCGCCCGCGATCACGCCCGTGCCTTCCGGCGCCGGCTTCAGCAGCACCTGGCCCGAGCCGTAGCGGCCGAGCACCTGGTGCGGGATCGTCGTGTCCGTCAGGTGAATGTGGAACAGGTTCTTCTTCGCGCTCTCAATGCCCTTGCGGATCGCCTGGGGCACTTCCTTCGCCTTCCCGGAACCATAGCCGACCACGCCTGCACTGGGATCGCCGACCACGACCAGCGCGGCGAAGGACATGTTCTTGCCGCCCTTGACCACCTTGGTGACGCGATTGATGGCGACGACCTGATCCTTCAGGTTGTAGTGCCCGGCGTCGATCTTCTTCTTGAGTGTTGCCATTTCGTCGTGTTCCTTCCGGGCGCTGCCGCCCAAAGCCTTGTCCAGCCGTTCCAGTACGGCCTTAAAACTCGAGACCTGCCTCGCGCGCGGCATCGGCCAGCGCCTTGATGCGACCGTGATAGAGGTAGCCGCCGCGATCAAACACCACGCGGCCCACACCCTTCTCCTTCGCGCGCTCGGCCACCAGCTTGCCCACTTCGCGGGCCGCCGCTACATTGCCACCGGTCTTGATCTTGGCAGCTTTCGAGGAAGCCGCGACGATCGTCACGCCGGCTGCGTCGTCGATCACCTGCGCGTAGATGTGGTTGAGCGAGCGGTAGACGTTCAGGCGGGGCCGCTCGGCCGTGCCCTGCATCTTCCGCCGGATGCGTGCATGCACGCGCTGCCGGATTTCGTTTCTCTGTCTCTGCGGGATCATTCGGTCTCTCTTCCTAACAGCGGAGCCGCCCTGCGGCCCCGTTCGGTTGTGAAAGCAGCTCCTGGCCTGATCGTTTCAGGCTAGCGATCTCTGCTTACTTGGCGCCGGTCTTGCCGACCTTCTTCTTGAGCTTCTCGTCGGTGTAGCGAACACCCTTGTTCTTGTACGGATCGGGCTTGCGTAGCGAACGCATGTCAGCGGCGACCTGGCCGACCTTCTGCCGGTCGATGCCGCTCACGGTCACCTTGGTCTGCTTCGGATCGATCGCTGCTTCGATGCCGGTGGGCAGCGGAAACTCGATCTGGTGCGAGTAGCCCAACGTGAACACGACCATGGTCTTGCCCTTCAACTCGGCGCGATACCCGATGCCGACGATGTCGAGTTCCTTGGTCCAGCCCTTCGTCACGCCTTCGACAGCGTTTGAGAGCAGCGCACGGGTCAGCCCGTGCAGCGGCGCCAGCTTGTCATCACGGCGTGCCGCGATGAGGTGGCCGTCCTTCGTCTCAAGCGTGATGCCGTCCGGAAGCGGCGTGTTCAGCTTGCCCTTCGGTCCCTCGACCAGCACGGTATTGCCCTGGACCGTGTACTTGACGCCCGCTGGCAAGGTGATGGGCTGTTTTCCAATACGTGACATCGTGTGAATCCTTTTCGTGGCTTGCGAGTCCCGGGGAGCGACTGGCTCATCCGTTCCACTGCAGCCGGTACGACAGGGCCAGCCTCAGCCGACCGATACACTTTCGAACTCTCGCTCTGCTCTGAGTGGAAGCTAGAAGCGAAGAACAGTTACCAGACTTCGCAGAGGATCTCGCCGCCGACACCTTCGCGACGAGCCTGACGGCCGGTCATCACACCGCGCGGCGTAGTGAGGATGTTGATCCCCAGACCGCCCTGAACGCGGCGGATCTCATCACGGCCGACGTACACGCGGCAGCCGGGGCGCGAGACGCGCTGCAGATCGCGGATCGCCGCTTCGTTGTTGGCGCCATACTTGAGGTACACGCGCAACACCTGCCGGCCCTCTTCCTCGGTGGCCTTGTAGTTGGCGATGTAGCCCTCTTCCTTGAGAATGCGGGCAATCTCTGCCTTCAGCTTCGAGGCCGGCACGTCCAGCTTCTGGTGACGGGCGCGGATGGCATTGCGGATGCGTGCCAGAAAGTCGGCAACTGGATCGGTAAAGCTCATGCTCTCTCCTTCATCTTCCGTTCGCTCCGCCGCTCTGGTACGAGGCGGAGAACCAGCGAAGATGGTGTTGGCCGGAGGCGCTGTCTGCGCCCGGGCAAATCGTCAAAAGGCAGGTGAGACGGCTGTTACCAGCTCGACTTCACCACGCCAGGAATATCTCCGCGCAGTGCGAGGCCGCGGAAGCACAGACGGCACACACCGAATTTGCGCAGAAACCCGCGCGGGCGGCCGCACAGCTTGCAGCGGTTGTGCTTGCGCGAGGAGAACTTCGGCTTCTTGGCGTCTTTGACGCGTTTGGCTGTCGTCGACATCGTGTCTTCAGATCCTCTCTTCGGGCGCCGCGGCCTTAAGCCGTGGTCCGGAACGGCATGCCGAACTGCCGAAGCAGCGCGCGTGCCTGGTTGTCGTCCTTCGCCGTGGTGACGATGGTGATGTTCATGCCCTTCAGCTTCTCGACCCGGGAGTAGTCGATCTCCGGGAAGATCAGCTGGTCGCGCACACCGAGTGTATAGTTGCCGCGCCCGTCAAAGCTCTTGGTCGACACGCCGCGGAAGTCGCGCACGCGGGGCAGCGCCACCGCGATCAGACGGTCGAGAAACTCGTACATGCGGTCGCCGCGCAGCGTGACCATCGCGCCGATCGGCATGCCCTCGCGCACCTTGAAGGCTGCGATCGACTTCTTCGCCTTGGTCGGCACCGGCTTCTGGCCGGCAATCGCCGCCAGGTCGCCGACGAGCGGGTCGAGCATCTTCGGGTTCTGGGTCGCCTCACCCAGCCCCATGTTGAGTACGATCTTCTCGAGCCGCGGCACGGCCATCGTGTTCTTCAGGCCCAGCTCCTGCTGCAGCGCCGGCTTGATCTCTTTCTGGTACTTGTCCTGCAGTCGTGTTGCCATCGTCTCTCTCGTCTCTCTTCTGCCACGGTCCCGGAGTGGTCTACCGCCCTGCCGTGTACCGTTGCGTGGCCTGTTCGTGCAGCCTGCCAGCTTCTGGTCTGCTAGTGCTGGTCCAGTTACTTCTTGCTCTTGGGGGCGAGCGTCTGCCCGCACTTCTTGCAGACCCGCACCTTGGTGTCGCCTTCGAACTTGTAACCGACACGGGTCGGGCCACAGCTCGAGCAGACCAGCATCACGTTCGAGATCTGGAGGGGTGCCTCCTGCTCGGCGATGCCGCCCTTGATGTTGCGCTGCGGATTGGGGCGCACATTCTTCTTGATCACGCGCACGCGCTCGACGAGCACCTTGCCCTCTTCGGGCATGACGCGCAGCACGCGTCCCGTCTTTCCCTTGTCGCTGCCCGTGATCACCTGGACGGTGTCATTGCGCTGAATCTTCACTACTGGCATCTTGTCTCTCCTCGCTCTCGCAGCCCGATCCTCTTAGAGGACCTCAGGCGCCAGCGACACAATCTTCAGAAACTTCTTCTCACGGAGCTCACGAGCGACCGGTCCGAAGACGCGTGTGCCCACCGGCTCGCCGGCATCGTTGATCAGCACGGCAGCATTCTGGTCAAAGCGAATGTAGGTGCCGTCGCGGCGGCGCGATTCCTTGCGCATGCGCACCACAACTGCCTTCACCACCTTGCCCTTTTTCACCTGTCCGTCGGGCGAGGCTTCCTTCACCGCGGCCGTGATCACATCGCCAAGACCCGCCTTGCGTCCGCTCGCGCCACCCAGCGGCAGAATCATCTGCAGCTTGCGCGCGCCGGAGTTGTCGGCGACCTCGAGCATGGTTCTCATCTGTACTGACATCGTTCTTGTCTCCCTTAGGCTCTCGAGGTTCGGCTCTTGTCTACGTGGTCAGCTCGGGCGCAGCAGCGGCTTCAGCGGCCTGCACCTGGGCGAGTGCCGAACGGCGCAGGATCTCCTGGAGCTGCCAGCGCTTCAGCTTGCTCAGCGGGCGCGTCTCACGGATGCGCACCATGTCGCCCACGCGCGCCGTGTTCTCTTCGTCGTGCGCGTAGAACTTCTTGGTCGTCCGGATCACGCGCTTGTACTTGGGGTGCGCCTTGCGCATTTCCACTTCGACCACGATCGTCTTCTGCATCTTGGTCGACACCACGTGGCCCACCTTCTCGTTACGCCGCTCAGAGGCCGCCAGCTGCTCCGTCGTCATCACCTGTTCGCTCATGGCTTACTTGGCCTCCTTCTTGGCGCTCTTGCGCGCCTTCTTTTGCTTTGCCGGCGCAGCCGGGGTGTGCTTCGCGGCATTGAGGCCGAGCTCGCGCTCGCGGGCAATCGTCTTCATGCGGGCGATGTCCTTCTTGAGGCCGCGCACCTTCTTGACGCCCTCGGTCTGGCCGAGGTTCATCTGGAAGCGCAGCCGGAAGAGCTGCTCGGAGGCCTGCTGCTCCTCGTGCTTCAGCTCGTCGCCGCCCAGGTTACGAATCTTGTCGAGTTCCATCTCTCACTCACTTCCGGGCCGCTCTCAGCGGGCCGCCCTTGTTCGTCCCGGCGCGTCCGGGTGACCCCGACGCGCCGCTGTTTCGTTCGTTCCTGCTCTACTTGGCTGCCGCTGCGGCCGCCGCGGCGTTGGCCGCTGCATCGTGCCGCATGACAAACCGGGTCTTGAGCGGGAGCTTGTGCGATGCCAGACGCATCGCTTCCTGCGCGACCTCGGGCGACACGCCTTCCATCTCGAACAGCACCTTGCCCGGACGCACAACGGCGACCCAGTGATCCGGCGCGCCCTTGCCCTTGCCCATACGAGTTTCGGCCGGCTTTTTGGTGACTGGCTTGTCCGGGAACAGGCGCAGCCAGATCTTGCCGCCGCGCTTGATGAACCGGGTCATCGCCACACGGCTCGCCTCGATCTGGCGATCCGTGATGTAGCCGCACTCCATCACCTTCAGGCCATACACCCCGAACGACAGTTCGGAGCCGCGCCACGCCTTGCCGCGCATGCGGCCGCGCTGCTGCTTGCGGTACTTTACCTTCTTCGGCATCAACATAAGAAAACCCCTGCCAATCCTTGCTCCCGCCGCCCGAGGGCGCGGAGTTTAGAACACCGAGCTGCCGATCTCCTTCGGCTGACGACGGCGCTGCTCATACACGTCACCGCGGTAGATCCAGACCTTGACGCCGATCACGCCATACGTCGTGCGCGCTTCGGCGAAGCCGTAATCGATGTCGGCGCGGAGGGTGTGCAGCGGCAGACGCCCCTGCAGGTACCACTCCGAGCGCGCGATCTCGTTGCCGTTCAGACGGCCCGACACGCGCACCTTAATGCCCTTGCAGCCAAAGCGCAGCGCCGAATCGACCGCCATGCGCATGACGCGACGGAAGCCTGAGCGCTTTTCGAGCTTGAGCGCGATGCTCTCGGCCACCAGCTGCGCGTCGAGCTCCGGCTTGTTCACCTCGACGATGTCGATGGAGACATCGCGCTTGGTGCGCTCCTGGATCTCGGCCTTCAGCTTGTCGATCTCCGCGCCCTTGCGACCGATCACGATGCCCGGACGCGCGGTGCGGATGATCAGCCGCAGTTTCTTGCCTGGACGCTCGACCTCGACCGAGCTGACGCCGGCGAGCTTCAGCTTTTCCTTCAGCTCACGCTTCAGCTGGACGTCTTCGATCAGGAGCTTGTCATAGTCCCGCTCCACGAACCAGCGCGACCGCCACGGCTTGTTGACACCCAGCCGGAACCCATAGGGATGGACTTTTTGTCCCATACGCTTCCTTTACTTGGCCGCTTTCGCGGTCTTGCTGCCCTTGGCGGCCGTCTTCTTGGCCGCAGACTTCTTCTGAGGCACGCGCTTGGCTGCCTTCTTCGCTGGCTTGCCCTTGGCCGACGCGGTCTCCGCGCCTGCCGTGGTCACCAGACCCGCAGCCGGCTTGCGCTCGGCTACCGAGATCACGATGTGCGACATGCGGCGCTGGTACCGGAAGGCGCGACCCTGCGGCGCCGGCCGGATGCGCTTCATGCGCGGCCCGTCGTTCGCGAGCGCCTGCTTCACGTACAGGTTGTCGACATCCACGTCGAGTCCCTGTTCCTGGCTCAGGTAGTTCGCATTCTGTACCGCCGAACGCAGCACTTTTTCGACCAGCGGCGCAACGCCCTTCTTGGTGAAGGCGACCGTCTGCAGTGCCTCGCCGACGCGACGGCCCTTGATCAAGGCCAGCACCAGCCGTGCCTTCTGCGGAGACACCCGCTGGAAGCGCGCTTCGGCCCGGAATTCCTGTGTCTGTTCCATTCGTCCTTGCCTTCCCCTCGCGTCCGCTTAGCGGGGCTTCGACGAGCTCTCGGCCGCCTTGGCCGAGTGCCCCTTGAAGGTGCGCGTGGCTGAAAACTCACCCAGCTTGTGACCCACCATGTTCTCCGTCACGTAGACCGGAATGAACTTGCGCCCGTTGTGCACCCCGATGGTGTGTCCCACCATGTCCGGGTGAATCGTCGAGCGGCGCGACCAGGTGCGCACCAGCTTCTTGTCATTCGCCTGGTTCATCGTCTCGATCTTCACCATCAGGTGCGTGTCGATGAACGGGCCCTTCTTGGTCGAACGTGCCATCTATCTCTCCTGCCTCTGCGCTTACTTGCTGCGGCGACCGACGATGAACGCGTCAGTGCGCTTGTTGTTGCGCGTCTTGTAGCCGCGCGTCGGCTGGCCCCAGGGGGTCACCGGGTGACGGCCGCCCGAGGTCTTGCCCTCGCCGCCGCCGTGCGGGTGATCGACCGGGTTCATCGAGACACCGCGGTTGGTCGGGCGGATGCCCTTCCAGCGGTTGCGTCCCGCCTTGCCGATGGCCACGTTCTCATGATCCGTGTTGCCGACCTGGCCGACCGTCGCCATGCACTCGACCAGCACGCGGCGCGTCTCGCCCGAAGGCAGCTTGAGCAGCGCGTAGTCGCCTTCCTTGGCGACCAGCTGTGCCTGTCCACCGGCCGAGCGCACCATCTGCGCGCCCTTGCCCGGGCGCAGCTCGACGTTGTGCACCGTGGTGCCGGCAGGAATGCTGCGGAGCGGCAGCGCGTTGCCGACCAGGATGTCGGCCTCGGGTCCGCTCATGATCATCTGCCCCACCTTCAGCCCGACCGGCTGAATGATGTACCGCTTCTCGCCGTCCGCGTAGTGAATCAGCGCAATGCGCGACGAGCGGTTGGGATCGTATTCGATCGTGGCGACCTTGCCCGGCACGCCGAACTTGTCGCGCTTGAAGTCGATCAGGCGCAGCTTCTGCTTGTGCCCGCCGCCGTGGTGCCGCATCGTCATGTCGCCCGCGTTGCGGCGGCCGCCGGTGCGCTGCTTGGTGGCGAGCAGCGGCTTGTGCGGCTTGTCGGTGGTGATGTCGTCGTTCACCAGCGTCGTCTGGAACCGCAGCGTCGGGGTGATCGGTCGATAAGTCTTAATCGGCATCGTCTTTACTCTTCGCTCCGAGCGCGCCCACTCCGTGGGCCGCTCTCGTTCGCGTCACTGTTGCTCGTCACCGGAAGCTGCTCCGGACCCAGAGCTTTCCGGGGTTACAGGTTGTTGACGTACTCCGGCATCTTCTCGCCCGCCTGGAGGCGCACATACGCCTTCTTCCAGTCCGGCCGGTAGCCGGTGAACTTGCCCCGGCGGCGCTCCTTGCCGAGATAGTTTGCGGTCCGCACACTGTTCACCTTCACCTTGAACAGCGCCTCCACCGCCTGCTTGACCTCGGTCTTGGTCGCGGCCTCGGCCACTTCGAACACAAGGGTGCCCTCGGTCTCTTTCACGCCGATGCCCTTTTCAGTAATCAGGGCGCGGCGAATCACGGTATAGGTCGTCGGCATCTAGGCCACCTCCGCCTGCGCACGAGCGCGCTGCTTGCGCTTCGACGCGGTCTTCTTGAGGGTCTCCTGGAGCTGCTCGAGCGCTGCCCGCGAGAAGATCGCGCGGTCATAACGAAGCAGGTCGTAGGGATGAACCTCGTTGTTGAGCAGGAGCTCGACGCCCTCGAGGTTGCGCACGCCGAGGATCAACGCCGGCGAGAGCGACTGCGAGTTTTCGACGATCAGCGTCGTGCGCTTCGCGTCGACGGCATTCAGTGCCGCGCGGTACGCCTTCGTCTTCGGCGCAGCGAGCGCCAGCGACTCGACCACGGTGAGCTTGCCGTCCGAGAACTTTGCAGCAAGCGCGGCACGCAGCGCGCCGAGCAGCTTCTTCTTCGGGAAGGCGTAGTCATAGGAGCGGGGCTGCGGGCCGTGCACGGTGCCGCCATGCCGCCAGAGCGGCGAGCGGACGGAACCGACACGCGCGCGGCCGGTGCCCTTCTGCTTCCACAGCTTCTTGCCCGAGCCGGAGACCAGCTTGCGGTTCTTGGTGGCGTGCGTGCCCTGGCGCATGGCAGCGCGGTAGTGCTTGACCGCCTCCCAGAGCAGAGCCTCATTCACCTCGGCAGGGGCGAACACTTCCTCGGCCAGCTCGAACGAGCCGACCTTCTTCCCCGCGAGATCTACAACGTCAATGTTTGCCATCGTCCTAACTCTCTTTGCGACGCGCGCCTGATGCGCCTCGCCTCAGCTGCCAGACAGTGCTGGCTCCCCTGGCCTGCTGCACGCTCTCTCAGGAGCCTGCAGCGCACGCCGCACTTACTTCTTCTTGCCGCCGCCCTTGCCGCCCGAAGCCTTCTTGGACGCCTTCAGCGGATCGACCGTGCTCGAACCAGCGAACCCACGACGCTCACGCGGCGGAGCCTTGGCCTTCGAGATCAGCACATATCCGTCCCGCGGACCCGGCACCGCGCCCTCGACCATGATGAGGTTCTCCTCAACATCGATCCCGCGGATGCGCAGGTTGCGGACCGTCACCTGGTCCACGCCGTAGTGACCCGGCATGCGCTGCCCGGGAAACACGCGCGATGGAAACGAGGATGCGCCAATCGAACCCTGCACCTGAAACATGTGGCCGTGCGCCTTGGGGCCACCGCCGAAGTTGTGACGCCGCACGACGCCGGCAAACCCGCGACCCTTGCTCGTGCCGATCACATCGACATACTTGTCGTCCGAGAAGATATCGACCAGCACGCGGTCGCCGGCCTTCACGCCGTCGCCCTCCGTGCTCTCGCCCTCAGCTTCGGCTGCGGCTGCGCCTGCACTCGGCTTGATCACTTCGAGCCCAACCTCACGGGTCAGCTTGACCGGCGGCACATTGGACTTGGCGAAGTGACCCGCCATCGGCTTGTTCACCTTCGAGCTCTTCACGAATTCGACGAGCCCGATCTGTGCGGCCTCGTAGCCATCGCGCGCCAGCGTCTTCAACTGCGTAATCACGCAGGGGCCCGCCTGGAGCACGGTGATCGGGTGAACCTCGCCCCGCTCATCGAACACCTGGGTCATGCCGATCTTCTTGCCGAGAATGCCTGTCACTGCCATCGATCTGTTCCTCTCCCCATCATGCCCGGACCCTGCCGGGTACTGTAGGCACTGCTAACTTCAGAAGCCGGCCTTACTTGGTGGCCTTCTCTTCGCGAACCTTGATCTCGACGTCGACACCGGCCGGCAGGTCGAGCTTCATCAGCGCGTCTACCGTCTGCTGGGTCGGTTCGAGGATGTCGATCAGCCGCTTATGCGTGCGGATCTCAAAGGCCTCGCGCGACTTCTTGTCGACGTGCGGCGAACGCAGCACGCAGTACTTGTTCTTGACCGTGGGCAGCGGAATCGGTCCTGCCACGGTGGCTCCGGTGCGCTTTGCCGTGTCGACGATCTCGCCTGTCGAGGTGTCGAGGACGCGGTAGTCGTACGCCTTGAGCCGGATGCGAATTCTCTGTCCTACCATGATCTCTTTTGTCTTCCCCGGATGCCGGCGCTTTGAAGCGCCGGCCCCGCTGATACGTGTCTGCTACTGGACGACTTGACCTGCTCTACTGCAACTACTTACTTCAAGATCTCGGTGATCGTCCCAGCGCCGACGGTGCGGCCGCCTTCGCGGATCGCGAACCTGAGACCCTTCTCCATCGCCACCGGGGTGTGCAGCTCGATCTCAAGCGCGATGTTGTCGCCGGGCATCACCATCTCCGTGCCCTCCGGCAGCTTCGCCGTCCCCGTCACATCCGTCGTTCGGAAGTAGAACTGCGGACGGTAGCCGTTGAAGAACGGCGTATGACGACCACCCTCTTCCTTCGACAGAACATAGATCTCGCCCTTGAACTTGGTGTGCGGCGTGATCGAACCCGGCTTCGCCAACACCATGCCACGCTCCACGTCTTCCTTCGCGATGCCACGCAAGAGCAGTCCGGCATTGTCGCCCGCACGGCCCTCATCCAGCTGCTTCTTGAACATCTCGACGCCCGTCACCA